>JBILGL010000401.1:0-4609 GCA_044351075.1 Isosphaeraceae bacterium
GTGCGAATACACTGGTATGGATTTTCTTTTGGCAGCGCCTGCCGAATACAAATTTCCGGCCCCGTTTGTGAATCAGTTCACCAAAGCCTTTGGCCATGCACCGGCGCAGACGAGCCACGTCACCGACGCTGCCCGCGATGCTAATGTGCTCTATACCGACGTCTGGACGAGCATGGGCCAGGAAGCCGAAACGCAGGAGCGACTCAAAGCCTTCACTGGCTTCCAGATCAATCGCGAGCTGGTCGATCTGGCTGATAAAAACGCAATCATTCTGCATTGCCTGCCGGCCAAGCGTGGTGAGGAGATCACCAGCGAAGTGCTCGACAGCCCGGCCAGCCGCGTCATTCCGCAGGCCGCCAATCGCATGCACTTTCAAAAAGCCCTGATCGTCTGGCTCATGACTGGCTGGAATCGGGTTTAAAAAGCACCCGGATTACAGAATTCACAACCAGGCTTGCAAACAAGGATCGGACTCGTGTCAAGAAACGATGGCAGAAACCCGGCTGACTTGCGACCGGTGATCCTCAGGCGAAAATCTCTCTGGACATGCCCTGGCAGTTGTGAAGTTCAGTTTGGCCGTACCCGAGTGCTCACCACGGCCCGCTTTGCTGCCAATGTGCCACCTTTTCTTGAAGGTAAGGGCACTGGCTGGCTGACTGCCGAATATTCCATGCTGCCCGGCAGCACACCACAGGGCCGGAAAAGCAGAGGCTCTGACGGCCGTGCGACCGAAATTCAGCGACTCATTGGCCGCAGCCTTCGCGCTGTTGTTGATCTGGCCGCCTTTGGTCCGTTGACGCTCCAGATCGACGCCGATGTGATTGAAGCCGACGGCGGCACACGCACGGCCGCCATCACTGGTGCCTTTGTGGCGGTGGTTGATGCGGTGGCCGCCCAGTTTGGCCCGGAATCGCTGCCGAAACTGATTACCGACAGCATCGCTGCAATCAGCGTTGGCATGGTTGATGGCGTGGCACTGGCTGACTTGGATTACTCGGAAGATGTCCGGGCCGACGTCGATTTTAATCTTGTCAGGCTTGGCCGAAACGGTTTTGTGGAAGTTCAGGGCACTGGCGAAAAAAACAGCTTTGACCGCAAGGCTCTCAACAACATGCTCGACCTTGGCGAGGCTTGCCTTGATCAACTCAAAGCTGCCCAGCAGCAGGCTCTTGGCGATTTATGGCAATTCTGAAAGATCTAAAGATCATTATATTTTTGATATGATCAATTGTTGATCTTTTACTTACAGGCGGTTGCTGATGCCATCACGAAATCGCCGCCAGCTCTGGAATTCATTTTTTAATAAGCCTCAGGAATGGTCGCCATCGCAGGGTCCGGGCGATGAACAAAGCCCGCAGGAAGCCCGCTGGATGGTTGCCAGCCGGCAGGCGATGGGCACTTTTTTTGAAATTCGCCTCTCAGCCTTCACACTCATGGGCTTGCCGCTGGCCGAGCGATGCTTCGACCTGATCGACGACCTTGAAATGCAGATGACGATCTATCGCGATGATTCGCAGATCGCCCGCCTGAATGCGAATTATTTCAACAATCCTGTCGCCATCGAACCTCGACTTTACGACCTCCTCAAGCTGGCCAGAGCCATCCACCATGCAACCGATGGAGCTTACGACATCACCACCGGGGCCCTCAGCCGAGCCTGGGGTTTTGTCAAAGGCCCCAAACGAGTACCCTCGCCCGAAGAATTTGCATCGGCCATGGCCTGCACCGGCATGCGTCATCTGATTTTTGACGACGAGCAGCGAACCGTCCAGAGCACTCGCCCTGGCGTTGAAATCAATCTCGGCTCGATCGGAAAAGGATACGCGATTGACAGGGTTGTTGATCTGATCCGCCGCCATCCCTGGCCCACTTCGGCGATGGTTCATGGCGGCCGCTCCAGCCTTTTCGCTCTGGGGCATCAGTCAGGCACATTTTTTGAGCCGTGGCGTGTGGCTCTACATAATCCGGTTGATCCGGCCAGCCCTTTGCTGGAATTGCTCATCTCTGGGCAGGCTTTGGGAACGTCGGGCGGCACGTTTCAATCGTTTGTCGAAGGCGGGCAGGTTTATGGCCATATCATCGATCCCCGCACCGGCATTCCGCCCGCCGGGCCGCTTTCTGTCACCGTGATTGCACCAACAGCCGCAGAGGCCGATGCCCTCTCAACAGCCTTCTACCTGACCGGCCCACAACTGGCCTGGAAATTGATTGGACCTCGCACCGACATCGCTGCCATTTTCCTGAGACAGCAGAGCGAAGAGACTTCGTCAGCGGAAAATGGCCTCGAAATTCTCGTGCTCAACAGTTCCCCCCGGCAGGTTGTGAGCCGACTGGTACCAACCATATATCTTGAACCCGGGCAGGAATTTCCGGCAAACTGGCGATAAATGCATGGAAACCTGACACTGCGGGTTTGTTTTAACAGCCTTTTTGCATTAATATAGTGATCGATACAACCCACTGATGTTAAACAAGTTGCATGTTTCCGGGCTCTGTCGGGACGGCAACAGCAGAAGGTCGATCGCGAATGCTTGAGCGGGTTTATGTCTTTCCGGGCGTGATTGAAATGAACGTGCAGGCCCGGCGTCGGCTTGGCGTGAATATTTATCTGATCGACGGCGGCAGTGAATATGCCTTGATTGACGTTGGCTTCATCGACGATCTGACAGACGTTCTTGAAATGATCCGTCAGATGGATTTTCGGTTATCTGACTGCAAAATGGTGATTGCTTCACATGCCGATGCCGACCATATTCAGGGGCTGGCCCGGGCGCGTGATATACTGAAATGCAAGGTGGTGGCCCATCCGAAGTCTGTCAAGGCGCTCGAAACGGCTGATGAAATTGCCACTTATGCGCGGATCGATGCCCAGAATATTCATATTCCGATTTCGCCCTGCAAGGTTGATCTGACGGTTGACGAAGGCGACAAACTCAAGATTGGCGACAAAACGCTGGAAGTCTGGAGCACGCCGGGGCATACGGAAGGCCAGCTCGCCTTTCGGATGGGTGATCTGCTGTTTTCAGGCGACAACATTTTTCGCGATGGCTGTGTGGGTGTGATCGACGCGCATCACGGTTCGAATATTGTTGATTACATCAAAAGTCTTAAAGGTATTCTGGCCTCAGACGCCAAATGGCTTCTGCCCTCCCATGGGCCGATTTTCCGCAAGGATAACGACCTGATCGAACGAACGATCAAGCGACTTGAAACATACCTGCACATGGCCGACTTTGGCACTTGTGCGATTGACTGGCCCCTGCTCGACAACTGGGAAGACGAGCTGGCCGAAGGGCGATTGCCGCATTAAACTTTTCACTGCTTTGCCGTCTTTCAAGTGAAAAACACATTCATCTGAATGGCCGCATTACCAATTGCCAGAAAATCCAATTTTCCTTAAAATCGTGAGATCTTAGGGGTTACCTGCCCCATTCGATCGGCAAGAAACCATCAAAAGAATACGGCCGAAGACAACAACCATGACCAAAATTTCAGACACGCCTGATATCTCTCTGCCACCCCTGCCCAAAGCCTGGCGAAGCCTGGGAAGGGCGTTTCTGGATACGCACCGCACCATGGGCGAAAAGCCGTGCCTGGTTGATAGCACCGGTGCCCGCCTGAGCTATAAAGAGACCCTGCTGCGCACCATGGTGCTGGCCATGGCGTTGAAAAAACAGCTTGGCGATGAAAAATTCATCGGCGTTTATCTGCCGCCATGTGCGCCGGCCGCTATTGTGAATTTTGCCATCACGCTGCTTGGTAAGGTGCCCGTCAACCTGAATTACACCGTTGGCAAGGATGTGCTTGATTCCTGCTCGGAACTTGCCGGCCTGAAAACGACGATCACTTCCGAAAAAGCCCTGCTCAAATTCCCGGCCCGCCCCGAAGGCCGGCTGATTATGCTGGAAAAGCTGCCGGCTCAGATTTCCAAAGGCGACAAAGCCCTCGGTTTCCTGCTGGCCCGCTTCGCCCCAATGTGGCTGCGAAGTATGTTTCTGCCGGGCCTGCGCGACGAAAAGCCCGATAATATCGCCACGGTGATCTTCACCAGCGGCTCGACCGGCGTGCCCAAGGGCGTGGTGCTTTCGCATCATAATATTCTGTCAAATATCTGGGCGGTGGAAAATCATCTTGGGCTGGCCTCCGACACTGGCATGCTTGGCATTCTGCCGTTTTTCCATTCGTTTGGCTTCACCGTGACACTCTGGGCTGTGCAGATTCTGGGTAAGATGGTTGCCCTGCATCATAACCCGCTTGAATCTCGGACGATTGGCAAACTGCTCGAACAAAACCCGGTGAGCCTGCTGGTGGCCACGCCCACATTTATGGGCAATTACATTTCAAGGCTCGAAAAGAGCCAGTTTGTGCATGTCAGGCGAGTCCTGTTAGGTGCTGAAAAGCTACCGAAAGACTTGTCAGACCGAATTGAGGCACTGCTCGGTATTCGAGCTTTAGAAGGTTATGGCTGCACCGAACTTTCGCCGGTGGTGAGCCTGAACGTTGACCATTCGCTCAAAACCAGCTCAGGCAAGGAAGTTGATGGCATTCGTCCCGGAAGCGTAGGCCGGGCGATACCCGGAACGGCCTGCAAAACCGTGCATGTGGAGAC
>JBILGL010000450.1:0-4148 GCA_044351075.1 Isosphaeraceae bacterium
ACGATGGAAGACCTTCCCGCTGGTGAAACGGGGCTTTTGGCCTTCAAGGGGCCGCAGGTTATGCAAGGTTATTTGCAAAACGAGAAAGCTACAGCTGATAGTATTCGAGATGGCTGGTATATCACCGGCGACATCGGCCGTCTGGATGATGATGGTTTTATTTTCATTACTGATCGACTGGCCCGATTTGCCAAAGTGGGCGGCGAGATGGTGCCGCTCAAAGGTGTGGAAGATGCAATTCGTTCCACCTGCGAGCTTGAGCCCAATAGCGTAGCTGTAGTGAAGCTGAGCGATGCTACCCGAGGCGAAAAACTTGTCGTTTGTCATATTCCGCTCCCGATGTCGCCACGGGAAGTGATTGACAAACTCAATGCATCGACCATGCCGAAGCTATGGATTCCAGACAGCCGCAGCTTCTTTGAAGTGGAAACAATACCGATTCTTGGCTCCGGCAAGACGGATTACAAGGGCATTGAAAAAATGGCAGAAGAGAAATTCAAAAAATAAGCAGGTATTATTCTGATTTAAGTACAGATCAAGCTGCCCGCATGGCCGGGCAGCTAACGTTTTATCTCAGGACGATCTGATTGCTGGACGAATGGCAAAAATGCTTTTTTCAGCGACAAGGAGGCCGAAAACCGTGAAGATATTCCAAAAAACTCCATTTTATTGAATCACCATCCATATCATTTCAATCTCTGAAATGTATTGAAATGATATTGCTTTCAAATCTCACTAACGAGAGCCATGGAGGAGCAGAAAAAAAATGCCATCGCGATTTGATCTACATTTACATACAAAAAAGTATTCACCTGATAGCGATATTACGCCGGAGCAAATGGTGCATGATGCCCTTGCAGCCGGCTTAACGGGCATTGTCGTTACAGAGCACGACCTCGTCTGGACAGATGAAGACTGGCCGATCATTCAAGCGATACCAGGCGCGGAGAAGCTTACGATTCTTAAAGGAATTGAAATTTCGGCTTATGAAGGGCACTTTCTCTGCTTTGGTCTTGAGCCACCCACAAGCCATTTTGTTGGCATGAAACTGCGAGATATCGTGCGTGAAATCAGGCACATGGACACCGTAATGATTGCTGCGCATCCATATCGCTGGGATCAGGAATTTGATGAAATTTATGCCCAAAACAAAGAGCATCTGGTTGCACTTGAATTGGCAAGTAAAAATATTTTTCCCGATACACGTGGGCGAGTTGAGCAACTCATCAAGAAAAATCCTGGCCAGCGACTCACTGCTTCCAGCGATGCCCATCATGAAGGCCAGATCGGCTGCTATTACACCGAATTTGATGACACGATCACCAATACTCGTGAATTAATTAATGCCCTTCGCGGCGGGAATTTCAGGCCTCGGCATAATACCGTTCACACCCGGTGGCAAATCAGCGGACCGATTCCGAATTCTTGAAAAATTGCTGATGGGGCCATCATCGGGTGGACCAATTTTCAGAAGATACGGTTGATTGCCCTTCCAGCCGATACCTGGCAGTGGTAATCGAAAGAGAACAAGCCTGGATTCGCGGATTTCTCTGAGTCGAATGATCTCTACAAAAATTTGGCTGAGCTGCTTGCGAAACGCGGCCATTTTCTTTTCAAAACCCTGAAGGTCTCTGGCCGTTGGCGGACGCGAAAGAGCCAATCGCAATTCAGCCCGAATTGGTTCCCAGCCCAGACGAACCGGCAAAATGCCTAATTGATTGATTAAAGCGTCAACAAGATCAATCTCCTGATCCATCATTCGATGATTGTCATTAATCATCCCCGACGGCATTTGCACCATCATCGGCGGAAACCACGGCGTACCTCTGAGCTGAATCGGCTTCTGGTGCACTATCTGAAAGACATTCAGCCCCAGCACCATTCGATTTTTGTAGAAAAATGTCAGTTTTTCCAACGATTGATCGATCTTCTCAGTCAAAGTGATTTTCACTTCCTGTCGCTTCACCTGACTCTCAACTTGATCTGCCCAGACCTGACACGCCACACAAATTCCAACAAAGAAAAGCATGGAAAAGAGAATGAGTCCTGCCAGTGGTCGCCGGCTTTCATTGATTTTGATCAGCCGGTAGTGCATCAGGCCCAATAAGGCACCCGATAATGCTCCGCCGGCATGAGCAAAATTATCAATCTGGGGAATCGTCAGCCCAATCATAAAATTAAAAAGCAGCAGTCCGATCATTTGCTTGTAAAGGTATTGCCCCATTCGACTTCGAGATCGCTTGCCGACTACAGCCACAAGACCAATAAGCCCAAAAACAACTGTTGATCCACCACCACTGCTAATGAAAAGCAGACTTTCCGATGGCTGAGCCATCACTGGCCGCGCAAGGGCTGCTAAAAAATTCCCGAAAAAACCTGTAGTGATCACAACCATTACAAAAAGCCGGGGGCCGTACCACTCTTCGATCAATCGGCCTAACTGTATCAGGCCAAATGTGTTAAGCGCAATATGTATGACACCAAAATGGATAAATGTAGCACACACGGCTCGCCAGAACTGCCCGGTTAGAATTTCTGCCGAATTCCACGAGCCGAAGAGATGGCCACTCGCTTCGCTGATTGCACCAATGCCCAGCGGCCCCATCTCGGCTAACATCGCCGCATCAGGGCTTGGCAAAAGTCTTAGCCACTGGCCTGCCAGCATGATCACGTAAACCAAAATCCATGAAGCGGCAACTCCATAAGTGGCCGGAGCTTCAGACCAATCTTCCAGACGGCGGCGAAAGCTCACGAAGGGTCGCTCTTTCCTGATTTCGAAGGCTTGGCGTGATATGGCCCCGAATGTCGAATTACATATAAGATTTGCCAATACAAATCGTTAGAGTAATTCATCATGTACCGCGGCCGGCCTTTTTCCTGCATGAATTCATTTATCATACCAAATATGACTGATGGATTTCCCTGTGAATTCAATAGCATCGTATGAATTGAACAGTCTTTTTTTGATATTCTGACGGTTGAGTCTTTTTTAGTGTCGGGAATTTCGAAAAAGCATCGATTTTCGAAAAGACTTTGACACATTTTGCTTTGCTTATCGTAAGTTAAATGAGAGGAGATGCCGATCGTCCAGTTTTTCAGGTCAGCCGACTTCAGAAATCTATGATTCTCTGCCAAAATGATCTCGACGATTTTCGTGATTTGAGCTAGATTCAAATACAGGCATAAATGCCCAGCCTCCCGCAGCGTAAACCCATGGTGAACAGGACTATGACTGATCTTGATATGCCCCGGCTCAAAGCGAAGAAACGGCGATCAAAAACCGTGTCGCAAAAAAGCCGTTCTGGGCGTCGATTTCAACCTGCCATGGATTCGCTTGAGGCGATCACAGTTCTGAACGCCGCTTTACCTGGCGTTGCAGAGCTTGCCACCAGCACTGCCATATTCCAGCCGGAACCGACTTGGCAAACGCTCGATTCGACCACCAAACTGATCATTCCTGATCTCTCCTCGCCTGCCGAATCATCTGCGATGGATGCTTGGGATGCCGCTCTGGCTGCTCAGGCTGATCAAATTGCCACTAACGGCAATGCTCTTGCCGACCATTTCAGTGAAAGTCTTGCCCAGCTCGGCTACGACCGGATGGAACGCTATCTGAACAGGGCCTGGAACAAGGCAGGCATTGCCCCACCACAGGACGAAGATTGCACCCAGTCCGTATATATGGTTTTGCTCGAACGCTGGGGGCGAGACAATTTTGAAAATCTCGCCACGCATGTTGGTCGCGACGGCTTGAGCACCCTCGTCACTCGCGAGAGCCCGGTCGGTCTCGATTTTTTGAGGGCGCTTGATCAGATCAAAAAACAGACCCAGCGTCAGATGAATCGTCATACATTTCTGGCCCATGATTCTCAGGCCATTGCGGCTGATCGTGGCTATGCCGGCCCCGATGAAATTGCGATGGGGCGGGATATGGAACGGATCATCCGGACAACCCTCGCACCGCGTGAAGCAGAATTGATTCGCAGCACGATCGAAGGCGACACTCCTTCCGAAATTGCGGCCCGCTGGGGGGTCAGCGCGAAAACGGTATCAAACGTCAAATCAGAAGCTTTAAATAAGCTGCGAGTTGTGCTTGGCGAAAAACTTGATATCGACTTTCACGGGCAGTAATTCTGATTCTGTTTACG
>JBILGL010000648.1:0-2625 GCA_044351075.1 Isosphaeraceae bacterium
TAATAAATAAAATGACCCCGGCGAAACCCAATCCACCAGGATCATATTATTGAAATTTTAATAGAAAATAGATCCTTCAAATTGATTTCAACGATGTTTTTATCATCGATTAATCAGGCTGAAAGATCTTGAGCCAGCTGGCCCGAATGATGCCAGATAGTTCGGAAGTAGGCCACCAGGCTCACGAAATTGAAGCGTGTTGACACGCACTGCTTCAATAATGCCTGCCACATTTCTGGTTGCTGTACCGCCGACAATATTTTGTAATCCCTGATCAATCAATTCAGCAACCGAGGTGCCGGAAGCACCTTCAAAATCAGGATCTTCCGATGCCGGATTCACGTTCTGGCCCGTTGCGGCAGAGCGAATCGAAAGTCCTGTGCCTAAAACGCCACCAATCACAGGGTCTGTTGCAACGCCGCGACCATACGGAAATTTTGCTTCCGCCCTTTCCATTTCGTAATTCAGTCGGCCCAAAAGCGTTTTGGAGCCGTAAGTCCCGCCACCACCAAGCCCAATTTCAGCAATGGCCTGTTCGTTCATCAGGTAGTCCGGGCCATATTTGCTCTGGATTTTTGCCATTGATCCTGCAAAGTTTTTAATGGCTTTGTCAACGATGCGCTGGGCCTGCTCATAAGCCCGATTTGTCATGACAAGATTCCCGCTTTGATTGGCAATCTGACCGATCAGATTCGCCGGAAATTTAAACACCGTTGAAAGTACAAGCCGGCTCTCCAAAACAGTCATTTGAGAGGCAAGAACTTCCCCTGCCTGACGAACTCGCCTCATTCGAATTTCATTTTCCATGGCTCAAATCTCCTCGTTGATCTTCACTCTTCCGAAGTCTGGCAAAATACAACCGCGTTTCCATGAGCAGATTGCATTCAAGACGAACTCTCGCCTGCCACAACCATTGAGTAGCCGAAAATCTGATTCCTCAGTGACCACATAATTCAATTGTCCCCTTCCCCGCACATTCAGTTTTATTCGAAAAAACAAACGTTTTTTAAAGCCATCTGGGCGAGTGACTTTTCAGTTTTTCATCTAATCACGACAAAATTTTTTATCCAATATTCATTTTGAGTGGTGAATGAATAAAAGTGAATACGCGATTGTTTTCCTTACCTCCTCTTGCAATCACCTACCTGTTACGTCATGATTTTGGAATATTCAGGACTGCGATTCCGGCTATCAATTCCCGCCAATCTGTCAGGAAATACGCAAATGCAATTATCACGTCGCCACACGCTCCGGCTGATGTCAGGAACTTTTGCTCTCGGTTCATCTCTGCCAAACATTTTTTCCGGTTCCGCAAAAGCGGCAGATTCAATCGAATGGCTTGCAACTGATTCGCTGGCTGGCTGGGCACCGACCGATTTTTTCAAGCCTGGCCAGGTTTCCGTCAAAAACGGCGTACTTTCACTTGCAAAAGGCAAGCCGATGACAGGCGTTACGACAACACGCAAGGATCTGCCCAAAACCAATTTCGAAGTTCAGTATGAAGCTCGACGACTTGACGGCGACGACTTTTTCGCCGCATTCACTTTCCCGGTCTTGGATGGGTTCCTGACGTTTGTCAATGGTGGATGGAGCGGCAATATCACTGGCCTTTCGAGCATCGATGGTTCTGATGCATCAGAAAATGAAACCGGAAAGCCTTATAAGTTTGAAAATGAAATTTGGTATCGCTTCCGTGTATCCGTTAAAGAACAGCTGGTGATTTGCTCTGTTAACGATAAACCTGTGATTGAATTTGACGGCATCGGCCGTTCGCTCAAAACACGAGTTGAATCTCGAGCAAGCGAGCCATTTGGCTTTGCCTGCTATGACTGTACGAGTGAAATCCGAAAAGTCAAGCTGATTCGACTCTGAAAAGTAGTTTGCAATCCATAATGTAATGAAATAACAGACCAATTTCACCCTGAAAATTCAATGAATCAAAAGACTAATTCCATTAGCCGAGTAGATATTTTGCTTGCGATTGTCGCCATGTCACTCGGCTGGGGGCTTCGGGGTACGATCGGTGGCGGTGAAGTCGGTGCGATGATTCCCGGCGCACTCATTGGAATGATTCTGGCAGAAATTGCGGGAATTTCCCGTGTTCAATCAGGCCTGATTGCGGCCGCATCCGCACTGGGATTTGGCCTGGGTGGGGCCGAAACATACGGCCAGACAATTGGCCTGTTGCGTGAGAATAACAACGCAGCATGGGGGATGCTTGGTCTTTCGCTCAAAGGTGGGGCCTGGGGCCTGGGTGCTTCGCTCTTGATTTGGATTGCATTTCATTCCAGAAAGCTGACAGACCTCCAGATTCTGATTTCATTTGCTCTGATGGTTGCTGGCACGCTGGCTGGCTGGTGGTTTGTTGATCATCCGAAGCTGATTTATTTTTCTGATCCGGTAAATAAGCCGAGAGAAGAGGTCTGGTTCGGGCAGATCATCGGCCCTCTGATTTCATTGATTTATCTCGTAAAAATTGTAAATTCAAAGAAGGTCTATTCATGGGCGATCTCTGGCTTTATTGCAGGAGCACTTGGTTTTGGCCTTGGCTCACTTTGGCTTCTGGCAGGTTTTCGATGGCCCGTTCTACCGAGATCAGGGCCGTGGTGGAAGCTGATGGAATTT
>JBILGL010000530.1:0-3419 GCA_044351075.1 Isosphaeraceae bacterium
CTTTGTCAGTTCGCTTTCATCCACCGCGATCAATTCGCCCGCTGCCATCGATGACTTGTATGCATCACTTGCCGCGAGCCAGTTGCCGTCGAGCATCGCCTCTTCAAATGCAACGACGGGGTCGATGACTGCTGGATCATTACCATGGGCCGCATCAGCTTTTCCAGAATTGACAGAAGGATCTGGAAATAAAGGCCTTACGTCATGATCATCCGGTTCTGCAAATGGCGATTCGTTGAAATGGATAGTCGAATCAAGTGCCGCTTCAAAAGTGGCCTCAGCCTGTTCCGATCGATCGGGCACAAATGGTTGTTGTGTAGGTGGTTGTCTCGAAACGGCCTGGCTGAGGATCTGAAGTTTTCGGCGTCGTGCCCAGCGGCGTGAGTCGAGTGATTCGTCGATTCTCTGGAGGATGTGTGTTGAAAAAGCAGCGATGCCGATGCCGGCGGCAAGCCAGCGGAATAATTGAATGTAAACTGTTGGTGCATTACGCATTGCAGCAAAAGCGACCAGGCCGAGTGCGATGCATGATCCAGTGAAAGCCGGTCTCATGCGAGCTTGTTTTGGAAGTGGCCTGTTCATTTTGGCAACCCTTGATGGTGGATGCAAAACGGGGCAAACATGATCGAGTCAGGTCATTGTCAATCATACCTGCCCAGGCGTTCAAGTCGAGTATGAAAGAAAAGATCGATAAATTTTGACATCATTCGGTCCGGTTATGCGAATTTTGAATTTGACGCTGATGAATTCTCAAGTTAAGTAACTTTAGGTCAATGTGAAAATATCGTAGAATAGGATAAATGTGCAAACTGCGCATCTGTTCGAATTGCATTGAACCAACGAACGATCAATTGGAGGCGGGGCGGATGAATCGACGCGACTGGATTGCCGGGGTTTCGACCGGGATGGCTCTGGCCCCGACGATGGTTTTTGCTCAAGGGCCGAGCACGAAGATAATTCCAACCAGAACTGCCCTGGCGCAGGTTGGCCTTGAGCGTCACTGGTTTAATGCGGTTCCGCTTTCAAGAGGATCATCGCGGGTTGCGGCGATGAATCTGGCAGGCAAATACCTCTTTGCCCAGACGACAGACGGCCTGATTGCCTGCTACGATGCTGAAAGCGGCAAACGATTCTGGACACACGACTTGCATGCCCTGACGCTGAAGCCGTCGAACATCTCGATTAATGAGAATATGGCGGTAGCGACCGTTGGGCAGAAGATTGTTGGTATCGACCTGGCGACGGGTACACAGATCTGGCAATCGAAGCTGGAGGATATCTGCACAGGCGGCACGGCGGTGAATAGCGTTATCGCGATTGCTGCACTGGCCAATGGCAAAGTGCAGGTGTTTAACGTAAAAGCACCTGGGGTTGATACTTGTGGCGACCGTCACAATGCCCTGACCTGCCCAAGGTTGAAGCCTTCGGTGGGTAGCTATATCTACGCCTGGAAGACGGCCAAGACGATCTCGGCCAAGCCTTTGCTGACTGAGAAGCTGATGGGTTTTGCGAGCCAGGACGGCAAGTTTTACATGGCTTCGCTGGGTCAGCGAAAGATCGTGCACCGGGTTGCGACCAAGGGCGCGATTCGTGGCAACATGGGGCTTTACGGTAAAAGTCAGGTCATCGTAGGTTCTGAAGATCAAAAGATTTACAGCATTAATCTCTTCGAGCCGGAAGATAACGATACGAACTGGATTCTGCCGACGAAGTCGCCGGTGGATCATGCGGTTTTAGTGGCTGGCGACGATGCCTACACGGTCTCTAAAGACGGAACTTTCCACGCCATCGACGCCAAATCAGGAACGATGAAATGGGAGATGCCGATTGGGGAATCTAAGTTGCTGGCGATCACGCCGACACGCCTTTACGGCATTACCGAAGATGGAGCCATCGCCGTGGTGAATCGGGCCGATGGCCAGATCACCGTGACGCCTGAGCAATCTTTCCATAGCTTTGGGCTTGATTTCCGCAACTATTCTGCCCGGATGAGCAACGATACCAACGATCGCCTCTATATGGCAACTGAAGATGGTATCCTGCTTTGCCTGAGAGAGTTAGGCAAGACAAGCCCAACGCCGCTTCGCGATCCGAAGCTGCCGGGTTTTGCCATGACACCCTCGGAAATCGAGAAGCTGAATAACCCTGATCAAAATCAGGGCACCGGTGCTGCGGCACCGAATGCGGAAAAAGGGACGAAGAACGTGAATGCCGAAACGCTGGATGCCGGCAAAAACGATATTCCCTGACCAAGATTTCTGGCAGATCTGAGTCGAGTCTGGCCATCACCATCTCGCAATCTGCTCACCGATTCGTCAGAATAATGTCCGTCATGGCTATTGGGTCATGGCGGACATCTCTGTTTTTGTCCGGTAGAATTCGCACTTCTGAGAGTGATCAATAAGCCGTGTCAGCCCACGCCACACCGCCCTCGACTGCCGATATTGTCGCCATTCGCCGCGCCATCCTCAGCCTTTCAGACAAAACTGGCCTGATCGAATTAGCCACCGCCCTCGCTGGCCGGGGTGTTGCACTGCTTGCCTCGGGCGGTACATTCAAGGCACTGGCCGATGCCGGTTTTGCTGTCACCGAGATTTCGGCCTATACCGGTCAGCCCGAGATTTTGGGCGGACGTGTGAAGACACTCCATCCCAAGATTCATGGCGGAATTCTCGCCCGGCGCGAGCTTGCCGACGACATGGCCGTGCTGGCCGATTCCGGCATGGAGCCGATTGACCTGGTGGTGGTCAATCTTTATCCCTTCGAGCAGACGGTCGCCCGCCCCGGGGTGACCTGGGAAGAAGCGATTGAGCAGATTGACATCGGTGGCCCTTCGCTTGTCAGAGGTGCAGCGAAAAACCACTCGCATGTTACTATCCTGACTTCACCCGACCAATACGCCGAATTTCTGGCTGAGTTTGGCGAAACTGGTGGTACGCGTCTGGCAACGAGAAAACGCCTGATGCTGGCTGCGCTGAAGCGTACCAGCCGATACGATGCCATGATCTCAGGCTGGATCGAAAAACAGCTTGCACAAAGCGAATCAGCATCTTCTGCACAGGCCGCTTTCCCGCCAAGCTGGTCGCCTGATCGCCCGCTCAGCTTGAAATCAACCTTGCGGTATGGTGAAAATCCCCATCAGTCAGCCGCCTGGTATGTTGAGCCCGACGCCGGCGGCCCAAATCTGGCCACCGCTCAAATCCTTCATGGTAAAGAACTTTCGTATAATAATCTGCTGGATCTGGATAGTGCTCTTCGACTCGTCCGCAACTTTGCCGAGCCTGCGGCTTGCGTGCTGAAGCACAATAACCCCTGTGGCGCGGCCATTGCCGCAGACTTGGCAACAGCCTTCGAACGAGCATATGAAGGCGACCCCGTTTCAGCCTTTGGCGGGATTGTAGGCACTAATCGCGTTGTTG
>JBILGL010000531.1:0-3417 GCA_044351075.1 Isosphaeraceae bacterium
AGAGTGCTACGGCAGCGATGTCGAACATGACCAGTGAATTATTTGAAACCTTTTCATACCAGTCTCTTGCCACATTCGAGACAGGGTTCTTCAACGCTATGCTGCTTGCCGAACGAAGAGGAGCGTATGCAAAAACCCGACGATTCGTGTTTGACATGATACTTAGTACGATTGACTCTCCTGAGTGAGCGGTTATCCCATTGACTGAGTTAATATACGTTTAGATTACGAGATTAGGACGCATGATTTGTAAAATAATCAAAAAAACGAATTTTGGTGATCCATCACCACAAATTGTTTCAAAAATTAACGGCGATCCGGGTCGATTTTGCCAAAAATCATCCGACCGGCAGAAGTTTGCAGGACCGAAGTGACTTGGACTTTGATCATTTCGTTCAAATGACCGCCACCCTGTTCCACCACAACCATTGTGCCATCATCAAGATAGCCCACTCCCTGACCTTGTTCTTCGCCACGCTTGATGAGCTTGACGACCATCTGCTCGCCAGGAAGAACCACAGGTTTGAGACTATTGGCCAGATCATTAAGATTGATGACGTCTATACCCTGTAACTTTGAGATTTTATTGAGGTTATAGTCGTTCGTCACAACCTTTCCGCCAATATGCTTTGCCAGTGCGACAAGGCGATGATCGACCTCACGATGCTTGCTGACTTCCGCGATCTCAGCATCGTGGATCATCACATCAATCTGAGTCATTTTTTGAAGGCGATTGAGAATGTCCAGCCCGCGCCGGCCACGGTTTCGTCGTAATTTGTCAGAGCTGTCGGCAATCGACTGGAGCTCCTGTAAAACGAACCGGGGAATGACAATCGGTTGATCAAGTACCCCGGTTTCCGCAACATCGGCAATGCGGCCGTCGATGATCACCGAGGTGTCAAGAACCAGTGGATGCGGACCTTTGATTTCACGCGCAAACTCAACGTAGGGAATGACAAAGCGAAAATCGTCCTTGGTCTGCATTAAAGTCGTAATGCAGGCGTAACATACGAATACGACTGCAATGCTATTAATCGATTTCAGCACATCTTCCCGGAACCAGACGAGGAGAGAGGGTTCGATCGCCGAACGAATCAGATCTGAAAGGACGAGACCTGCGATCAGGCCAAAGAAAATGGCGGAGACAGTCTGTATTTTTTTACGACCGGTGAGCACATCCCAGATCACGGTGGCAAGCGCCATACCCATGATGATCAGGAAAAAGACCCAGGGATTAACGCTGTCGTCCAATGAGCGTGAGACTCTGGCAGCAATCCCTGCAACAATCAAAAGGAAGAGAGCTCGTATGAAGTAAGTGATCATAATAGATTATTTTCTGCCTTCATCAGAAATTCAAGTCTGAATTCTCTGACATTCATCAGACACTGTCTGTCTGATTTAAAAACGCAGTTAATTCCTTTTGAAATCTGAGGTAAAATGAGTCGAGGCTGTCCACAATGACCCGCGTATCAGAAAGTGTCGGCATAAAATTCACATCACCAAGCCAACGTGGCACCAGGTGCCAGTGCAGGTGACCAGGCAATCCCGCGCCGGCCACTCTTCCCTGATTGAGACCCACGTTATAACCCTGGGGCTCCATCATCAGATTCAGCACTTTCATACTGAGCTGCAAAAGCTCAATCGGCTCGTGCAGAAGCGTACCAGCAAAATCAGTCAGGTTTGCAAGATGCTGGTGCGGAACAATCAGCAAATGCCCGTTATTATAAGGAAACCGGTTCAGGATGATCGAAGCATTCTGACCGCGATGGACCAGCAGATTTTCACGATCGGCCTCTCCAGCAGATGAGAGCGCATCGCAGATGAAGCAAGCTTCGTGTGACTTAACAATCGAATCCTGAGCGGTAATATTCTTTTCTTCCCGCTTTCGCTGTTGGACGGAATTCAGAATATACTGCATCCGCCAGGGAGCCCACAAGTGCCGCATCACCGGTCCTGATGATTATGAGAAGGCTCAATTTGTAGTGATCGTAGAATCACTATACCAGTTTTCCGGTCCGCTTCACAGAAATTTACGAGACGATTGCTCATAAAATCCCGAATTCTGCGTAAACTTCGCTCAAAAGCTTACCTTTGAGCAGTGCATCCCGCGTTCGATTCTCGCCCGCCACTTTCTTCCAGGCATGGGCCAGCACCTCATCCATCCTGAGTCTCGGCACCACAACCACTCCATCAGCATCTGCCACAATCAGATCACCAGGGGCAATCGTGACACCGTCAATGGTGATTGGTTCATCAAATGCAACCACTTCGCCACGGCCTGCAGAATCAAGCGGGCGACGGCCCGTACAAAACACTGGTAATTTCATCCTGAGAATCTGACGCGAATCACGCACAAGCCCATCGGTGACAAGCCCCAACGCGCCTCTGGCTTTGCAGGCTGTCGAAAGCAGTTCTCCCCACGGAACGATCTGCGGATGCCGGCCAACAGACATCACAAAAACATCACCCGGCTTGCCGGAATCAAGATAAGCAATTTCGGTTTCATAGGGATTGGCTTTGATCGGAAGATGAGGATCAACTTCGGCCCATCGGGAAGTCTTGGCAAACCCGGCAAGAACGAGCGATTCATCAAGCGGGCGAATATCAAGACCCAGCGACTGATGCCGCAGGCCAATTGCATCAAGAGAATCAGAAACAACTGCTGTGTAGAGATTTGCAGAAACCCAGGCAGCAAGTTCCGAGACTGATTCGAATGAGGGCAGGTTCATGAAATTGATCCATTTTCGGAAAGTTTTGGATTTTTGTTCAATTTTGGAGCAGAACAAATCCGAAATGTGATGATAGCTGACTCTGAATTCACAATCAATTGGTCTGATGAAACTCAGAGGCAATTGGTTGGTTTCAATTCGATAGAAATCAAAGCCAGTCAGGGCCTTGAGCAATTAGCTCCGAAAATAAACAAATTGCACGGAGATTTGGAAATGAAATCAACCTATGACCGGATCCTGAGGTTGAGCCTTTTTAGTCTGCTCTGCTGGAATTTTGCAGCAATAAAAGTCCAGGCTGTTGATATGTTTCTCAGTTCAACAGGAAATAACACGATTTACAGACTCAAAGATGATGGGTCTTATACAGTATTCAATAACACGATAGCCACGCCTACTGGGATCACTTACGGTGATAACACATTCTTTGTAAACTCGGGCGGCACTAAAATTGTCACACTGACCTGGAATGGCGTGGTCAATGATTTCATTACCACAGGAATTTCAAACCCGTCTGGCATCACTTACGGACCCGACGGCTATCTTTACATCGCCGACAGTGGCACAAACTCGATCCTGAGAGCTGATTCCACCGGAACCGTGACGACCTTTGCGTCAAATTTCAATAACCCAAAGAGTATTGTGTTTGATGCTCAGGCCAATATGTATGTCACAAACAACACAGTATTAG
>JBILGL010000533.1:0-3383 GCA_044351075.1 Isosphaeraceae bacterium
CATCACCATTCGCGGAACAAACGACAATTATCGTCTGCTTATTACAGGTGCCCTGATACTGACATTTGCGGCAACTGATGCGTGGTCACGTCGGGGACGAAGAAAATAACTGATCTCTGATCAACCAGAATCCAGAATAAATGCATCAATTGCAATAAGGATGTCTTGAAAATGCCAGGAGAGAATAATCAGACAACTGAGAAACCAGAACTTGAGCGATCACTGGGCCCTTTGACTCTCTGGGGGCTGGGTGTCGGCTATGTGATTGGCGGCGAATACTTTGGCTGGAATCTCGGCCTGGTGTCTGGCGGATCCGTCGGCATGCTGGTGGCATTTCTGATTGTAACAGTACTTTATATTACATTCGTATTTTCCTATGCTGAAATGGCATGTTCTGTGCCCAAAGCCGGTGGCGTATTTGACTACGCCCAGCTTGGCCTCGGTAAATTCTGGGCTTATGTTTCAGGACTTGCCCAGGTGATTGAATTTCTCTTCGCGCCGCCTGCTTTGGCCATGGCCGTGGGTTCGTATCTTGCCCCGATATTGCCCGAAAGTTTTGGCCTGAGCCCGAGATTTCTCGCCATTGTTTCACTCATACTCGTCACTCTGATTAATATCAGAGGTGTTCGACAGGCCGCTGCATTTGAGCTGGCAATTGCAATTGTCGCCTCACTCGGGCTGATTCTATTTGCCTGGCTCGTTGCACCTGCATACAAAACCAGCAATTTTCTGGCCGACTCCTGGCCCAATGGCTGGCATGGTGTCTTTCAGGCTGTTCCATTTGCCATCTGGTTCTATCTGGGTATTGAGGGTCTGGCAAATGTCGCTGAGGAATCCAGAAATCCTGTAAGAGACATTCCTCGTGGTTTTGGCGCTGCTCTCTTTACTTTAATCGTACTTGCTGCATTGGTTATGGTGCTTTCAGTGGGCGTCGCTGGCTGGCATGGCGTGGTTTATAATCGAATCGATCTGACAGGTTCGGTTGAAACCGGTTGGGTCGTTGCACCAAATGCAGTGAAATCCGATAGTCCTCTTACACTGGCCCTCGATTATGCAGTTCCGTCTGGCAGTTGGGGAAGCCTGCTATTTCAGGGCATGTGTCTCTTTGGTCTCGTCAGTTCATTAAATGGCCTCACACTCGGTTCCGGAAGAGCGATTCTGGAAATGGGGCGGGCCCGGTATCTTCCAGGCATTCTGGGGCGCGTCCATCCTGAATTTCATACCCCGGCCAACGCGCTCGTATTCAATCTGATTGTTGGCACATTAGCTCTGATTTTGCTCGACACTGCCAAGCTTATTACATGGTCAGCCCTCGGTGCTTGTATGCTTTATATACTTTCAATTCCAGCATTGTTCGGGCTGAGAAAAAAACACCCGAATTTAAATCGGCCGTTTCGCACTCCATTCTTCCCGCAAATGCCGATCATTGCATTTTTACTCTCCATGTTTTGTTTTTTCGCAATGATCATAGGAAACTTGCAAGAGCCTGGTGCGCTTGCACCACTGCTGGGCTACTGCACAATCATCATGGAATTCGCAGCTTTCTGGGTCATTGCCCTGATCTGCTACATGCTTTTTGAAAAGCGAATCAATCATCCGATCCCCTCAGATATTGAAAATCAAGAATAATGCGCTAATTCAATTGAATCTTGAATCATCAGGTGAAACTTGAACTATGCCTCAATATTCAGCGACCGTCGGCTCTGTCACTTATCATTTCAATTCTCTGCGTGAGTTGCTTGCCAAAGCCACTCCGCTTCGGTCAGGCGATGAATTAGCGGGACTGGCTGCTGAAAGTCATGCCGAACGTCTCGCAGCACGAATTGCTTTAGCCGATTTGCCGTTACATCGCTTTCTTGATGAACCACTCATCGATCCAGCCCACGATGACGTTTCTCAGCTGATTTTCAATCAACATGATCCGGTTGCATTTGAACCAATAAAATCCTTAACAGTCGGCGGCTTTCGTGACTGGCTTTTAAGTTATGAAACAACTGGAGAAGTGCTTAAAAAGATATCGTATGGGATTATTCCAGAAATGGCTGCCGCCGTTTCTAAGCTGATGCGTAATCAGGACCTGATCCTGGTCGCTTCAAAAATCAGAAACGTAACCAGATTTCGAAATACAATCGGTTTGCCAGGGCGGCTTTCCGTTAGAATTCAGCCGAATCATCCCACAGACCATCCTCAGGCGATCGCCGCTTCCATTCTGGATGGTCTGCTTTATGCCTGCGGCGATGCGGTGATTGGGATTAATCCGGCGACCGATAGCCTGGAAAATACAATCCGACTCTTGCATTTAATGGATGATTTGATAACAAAACTTTCAATTCCAACCCAAAACTGCGTTCTTGCCCACGTTACTACGCAGATGCAAGCCATTCGACGAGGAGCGCCGGTCGATCTCATTTTTCAATCGATTGCAGGCACGCAGGCCGCAAATGCCTCGTTTGGAATTACATTAAATATGCTGCAGGATGCACGCGGCATGGCCCTTGAATTAAATCGTGGCACGACTGGCAATCATTGTATGTATTTTGAAACAGGTCAGGGCTCTTGCCTCTCAGCCAATGCCCACCATGGGATTGATCAACAGACCTGCGAAGCCAGAGCTTATGCCATTGCTCGCGAATTTAATCCGTTACTGGTCAATACAGTTGTCGGATTTATCGGTCCCGAATATCTATTTGATGGTCGCCAGATTCTTCGCGCGGGGCTCGAAGATCATTTCTGCGGCAAGTTGCTGGGGCTGCCGATGGGCTGTGATATCTGTTATACAAATCATGCTGAAGCTGATCAGAATGACAGCGATAATCTGCTAGGGCTGCTGGGCATTGCCGGTTGTAATTATATTATGGGCGTTCCCGGTGCTGATGATATTATGCTTGGATATCAATCCACCAGTTATCATGATGCCCATTTCCTGCGGCAAACACTCGGCCTGAGGCCTGCCCCTGAATTTGAAGAATGGCTCTTGAAATTTGGTTTGATATCAGAATCTGGCCAGATTCTTGGCGACAATCAGTTGCAACTTATTGAGACTGGTCGCAATATTCTGGGAAATATAGAGAGTTAATCCAAATGGATCATCAATTAAAGAATCAACCTTCAAATGCAATTGATCGACTGTTTCCAGATATTCGCGGATTGACTTCAGCACGCATTGGAACAGGCCGCTCTGGCGGAAGTCTGACAACTTCTCAAATCCTTGATTTTGATCAAGCCCATGCCCGGGCACGCGATGCAGTCTGGGCTGATTTTGATCCTGAAACACTTGCTCTACAGCTTAATCAGGATGATCTGAAGCAGAATTTCAATAGTGAAATTTCGATTCTGAAATCAGCGGCGACTGATCGAGCAACTTATATCAAACGCCCTGATCT
>JBILGL010000078.1:0-11294 GCA_044351075.1 Isosphaeraceae bacterium
GGATATCCATCGATTGCTCGAAATTGAAATCGGCCTTGGCGAAGGCGACATTCAAGACGTTTCTCATACAGACGTTGAAGCCATTTTCGAGTTCTGGAGCGACGAAGATCTCTCGCCTGAATCAAATAGATTTGATTCGGTTTTCGGGCATCTGGAAAATAAAATCCTTCTGCACGAGATCCGCGAGATCGCCGCAGCCGAGCTTTGCAAACGACACGATAAAAATAAGCTGCTTGATGCCGCCTGAGGCGCATGAATTGAAACAGCTAGTTGAGGGCGTCGCCGCCGTCGAAGCAAATACGGGTGCTTCGGCGGCTGGCGGTGTTTGTATTTGTTTGGGTTTTGTGAATAATGCAATCACATTTGCGAAAAAAACTGAATCTGCTGAATCAACAGATGCGGGATAAACCTTCCTCCGGGAATTTTACCACTCGAAAAAAAGCCTGTCCCACCACTTGACATCGTATGCTATGATTATTTGTCAGCAAGAATCTTCAGCCTGTATTTGGGGAAGCCCTGGACTCATGAACGTTCGACCAACCGCACTTTTTCTGAGTTTATCGATCACCGCCGCTCTGGCCATCGCTCAGGATGACGCACCGGCCAAGCCCCGCACACCGCGGCCATCGCTGGCCACTCAGCTCCACCACAGCACCGAATACAAAACGCCTTTTACACCCGACCCGCTGCACGACCACCCTCAATTCTTCCCACAGGTAGCGACCAACCCGGAATCGCCCGAATATCACCCTGGCGCCGCCAGTTCGATCGTTCGCCATCAGCCCGTTCGCTATCGAACCGATAATAATTCGTATGGCTTTCGCAACCCCGGCCACCTGGCCCGCGTTGCCGAATATTATCCCCCGGATCAGAAATTCGATAATCCAGCCACCGACCCCATCCACCCGGCCACTTTCAATGAACAAACCACTGCCCTGAGCCGTGGCATGCAGATTGAAGCCTATAACGCCGGCACCAATCGCTACAATGCCGTGATGCAATCCATTTACGCCTATTCTCGCCCCATGGGCGGCTTCGGCTGGGGCGTTGGCTTCTTCTGATTGCAACTGGCTCGGTTTGAGATTGTAGGGCACGATTTATCGTGCCAAATGCTTGTAATTAGCATATAAGATCGTTCCCTACAAATATGTTTGAACTATTCTTTCGCCGCCGCTTTCTTGGCCTGAGCCTTTTTCTTCGCAGTTTTGGCCGGTGTTTTCTGGCCATAAGGCACTTCCCAGATCCATGGCAGCACTTGTGCAGACTTTGCCCAGTTTTCCCACTTAAGTTTCATTTCGGCTAATTTCTCGGGCATCGTGGCCGCCAGGTTGTGCATCTCTGCGCGATCTTTGGCGATGTCGTATAGCTCCCAGTCGCCACCGGCCCCTTTCGCCACCAGTTTCATGTCGCCCGATCGCATGGCCCTGTTGCCTTCATGCTCCCAGAAAATCGCATCTCTCGCCAGCTTTTCATTCGCAAATGCGGGCCTTAAACTCGTGCCCTGAAGTGGGGTAATTGCATTTCCGTTGACTTCAGTCGGATATTTCGCACCAGCCAGATCAACACAAGTCGCCGCAATGTCAATCAAATGGCCCGGCTGATGCCTCAGCTCGCCCTTTGCCTGAATTCCAGCAGGCCAGTGAGCCACCAGCGGCGTGCTGATTCCGCCTTCATGCACAAAATGTTTAAATTCACGAAATGGCGTGTTAGAGACATTTGCCCAGCCCGGGCCATAAGCCACATAGGTGTCCGCCGTGCCTGGCATTGCATTTTTGCCCATCCGCACCGGGTATCCGTCGCGTGTCTGTCGGGGCACACTGCCACCCTCAGCAAAATCAGTCGATTTCATTACAGGCAGCGTCGGCTTCTCTGGCCGGGGGATGTCGGGATGAGCATTGTTGCCGCTTCGTCCCTGTGTTTCAGCACAGCCGCCATTATCCTGCATGTAAAAGATGATTGTATTTTCAAACTGACCGTTTGATTTCAATTGATCAACAATCCGCCCAATGCCCTGATCCATCCGGTCAACCATCGCCGCATAGACTTCCATTCCCGCCGCTTCCCAGCGTTTATCGTCTATGGAATTCCAATCAACATTCCCCGGCGTCAGTTCCTGATCAGGTGCAATCACACCCAGCTTTTTTGCCTTCTCAAAGCGGGCCTGCCGCACAGGGGCATAGCCCTGATCATATTTCCCCCGGTATTTTGCAATATCTTCGGGCAGGGCATGCATCGGCCAGTGGGCCGCCGTGTAAGCCACGTAGAGGAAAAATGGTTTCTCAGGGCTTTTTTTCACATGCTCGTTGATATATCTGGCCGCATGGACGCTGATGGCATCGGTGTAATAATACAATTCAGGCTTGTATTCCGGATCGGCAAAGGGTGAGATCATCGTCTGATCGCGCACAAGCGTCGATGGATCAAAAAAGCTGCCTGCGCCGTGAATCGTGCCATAAAACCGGTCGAAGCCACGCGAGAGCGGCCAATTGTTCTTCGGTCCCTCGGGCTTTGTGTGTCTGGTCACATGCCATTTGCCTGTGGCATAAGTGCCATAACCGGCCGGCCTGAGCACTTCGGCAATTGTCTGGCATTTCTCATTCAGATTGCCGGTGTAGCCCGGTTTGCCGGTCTGTTCCATCATGTGCCCGACACCCGCCTGATGCGGATAAAGCCCGGTGAGCAGGCTGGCCCGTGTCGGGCAGCAGCGTGCCGTGTTATAAAACTGTGTGAAACGCAGACCATTGGCCGCCAGACGATCAAGCACTGGCGTATTGATTTCACCGCCATAGCAGCCAAGATCGCTGTAACCCATATCATCCGACAAAATGACAATAATATTGGGTCGATCCGCTGCCTGGGCTGATACAGCAAGCACGATGAAAGCCGATAATAGGGATGCCAGCGACTGTAATTGCATTTTCATGGGGATGTCGTATTTGAATGGTTGATTGAGATATTCAACAGTATGATTGATTCAGACAAATTCGCACAACAGAATCGTCAAGTCAAGCCGATGGATCGATTCGAATCAAAATCAAATGCCCTGCGATTTTAATAACCACGATTTCAATATCGTCACGCAGCTTGGTGCGTGGGATATCTCGCTTTTGTTTACCATCCTGATCACCTCCGCAAAGGGAATGACCACATGGCGGATAATTTCAGAAGCATCCGGGTTTATTTCGGTCTCGGACAATTCTTCTGCCAAAAATAATCGGGTCGGTGAAAATGCAATCGCGGTGAAGGGATCAGCCGTGCCGAGATCGGTCCATTTCCTGGCTTTCAGGCCCAGCTCTTCGGCAAGCTCGCGCTGGGCTGTTTGCAGCGGATCTTCTTCGCCATCAATCCCGCCCGACACACATTCAATGGTATTTCGCCCAACGGCATAATGAAATTCATCCGTCAAATGGCAATTCCCATCCCCATCAAGTGCCAGCACACAGACCCCCTTTTTCATGTGTGAAAGGCTGTAGCTGCCGGGCGATCCATCGGGCCTGGTCACTTCATCACGAGTCACCTTGAGCCATGGATCCTGATAGACGATCGTTCGCGAATGGATCGTCCACGGGCCATACGATTGCGGAAATTCCTGGTTTTTATCAGCCACGGCTTATTTCACAAATTCAATGATTGAAGGATTTGCAAATGTGAGATCAAAATTTCATTTGTAAATAGTGGAAGGGTACGATTTACCATGCCAATTTCCTTTTTGGCAAGATAAATCGTCCCAGCTGAGAAGAATCAATTGATGCCTGATTAAAGCATTAATTGAAATCAACGACAGACGTTATTTCGATTCAGGCGCAAGATAGCTGTCGTAAACCGCAACCTTGCCCCAGAGTGCCTTGTTTTCATCAATAAATTTCAGGTGGCGGGGAGCATCCTGATATTTGTCGTGAGCCGCCTTGTTTTTGAAAACCAGATGCAGGGCAACGTCCCAATCGGTGGCGTTCACGTCGCGATTAAATTCGGTGCCACGCGTTCCAACCGAGAAATAGAGAGTGCCTTCATGGCCACCAAGATACTTCTTGCAGCCTGCCACAAGGGCATCGCGATTGGCTGGCGTGCGATCCTTGAGCGTGAAAAAGACCATGTGGCCGACGGGGGCATCGTCAGCAGCGAAAGATGACGGAGTGCTGAGAGCGAGCGAAGCGAAAAGGCCGAGAGCGAGCAGGGTGCGGCGAATCACGATTGTATTTCTCCTGGTATTTTGCCGGGTAGCCAGTTTGACAACCCGTCGAGCAAGTGGCAGAGTTATTCTGGAACCATAAGATCGCAATTTGGCCATTGTGGGTCAAGATCCTGCCGGTGGCTCTTTACGAAGAAAGAATTTTGCGTAGATTAAATCCAGAATTTTCACCAGTCGTTGTGAAAATAAAAAACCATGATTCAGAGAGGTATCTCCCCGATGTTTCGCAGAAAATTCATGAAATTTGTGGGCTTGATGTCATTGACACCGGTTTTCCGCATTCATGCGGCCGATGCCGCCGACGAGCTGAAAAAATTCAAAGGCAAGTGGACGAGTGCCGACCCGGCGGCCGGCGAATCAAGCTGGACATTTGATGGCGATAAGCTGGAAGTCAAGGGTGCGGGCCGCGAATATAAAATCGTGGTGAAGCTTGACCTTGAAACAAAGCCACACAAGGGAATTGAATTTAAAGTGGCCGACGATTCGCCGAATGCCAAGGGTTTCAATGGCCCGGGCATTTACAAGTTTGACGGCGAAGATAAGCTCTCTTTATGTTTTGGCACAGCCGGCAGACCATCTGAATTCAAAACCAAAGAAGATTTCAGCGCTGTTGCATTTGAACTCAAGCGGGCCAAATAAATTTCATTTCAATCGGGCTTTGACCGGCTGAAATGATAGAGAAAAATCCCGGCGGCCACTGAAACGTTCAGCGAATCGGCCCCCGGGATCATGGAAATGGTAACACGATGATTGGCCCGGCGGATAAATTCTTCTGCCAGGCCTTCCCTCTCCCGGCCCAGCAATAAGCCACAATTTTCTGGACGGGTAAACGCATCAAGCTCAATGCAATCATTGCCGGGCAGGGTAGCGACGAATTGAAATCCATTTGTTTGTAATTCATCAAGCGCTTCATGCACATTTTCATATTTCAGGATTGGTAATTTTAATGTGGCACCCATTGAAACTCGCGTCAGCCTTCGCGAGAGCGGGTCGGGGCTCTCTTTACCAACGATAATCGCCCCAACACCAAGCGCTTCGGCTGTGCGGGCGATTGAGCCGAGATTTTCCGGATTATCAATCGCAGGGCAGATGACAATCGTACGGATTTTATTGAAATGTAATAATTCGCTGAGCGATGGCCATTCTTTTCGCACACCACAGGCCAGAATGCCCTGATGAAATGAAAAGCCGACGAGGTCGGTCATAAACTGGCGGGGCACAAGATAGCGGGGCACACTTTCAGGAATAGAAAATGGGCAGTGATCGAGTTTTTCACGATGGGTTAAAATGCAGGCAGTTTCAAATCGCGATTGCAATAATCGCTCAACCAGCAGCGAGCCTTCTACCACAAAGTGAGCCAGGTCACGCGTGGAATTGGTCAGTTTCATGGAACGAAAAAGATCGAGCCGGGGGTCGTGAATATCCGTCAGCTCGATCAAATTGCAATGAGAATCAGCAGGTTGCGACATCAGAAGACTTTGAGTATCCAGAACTGCAGGCCATAAGTGTAGTAGGATGGCCCGCCGACCATCGGAATTTCAACACCGGCCAGATGATACCAGTTATCCGTGATTTCTGCACGATAGCCGGGTGTCAGGCAGAAAAAGGTATTATTCGAGCCCTTATTATCAAGCGAGGTGATCAGATTCGCCGAAGTATAAATGACCAGGTCGCCGAAAATCGGCGTGCCCGGCTCTGTAATATATTTACCGATGGCCATATTGACATTGCCATTGGTACGAATTCCCTCAGGATAATTATTCACAGGAACAACAACATTGGCACCACCGCGAAATACCCAGCGATCGCGCATGGAATGCCAGAATTGCAATCCATATCCAAGCTGGGTGCTGCCGCCGCCAGTTTCAGCTCGGCCGGTGGGAATGGAAATTGAGGAAACGGCAATGACGGATGTATCTCGATCTTCAGCCAGCAGAAAACGGGCGGTGACATTTAAATCGCCAAATTGGGTGAGATATTTGTTCTGTGCGCCACCCTTGTTTGCATTGATATAGGGAACGTCGAAACGTATATCTAGCCGACGATTCAGCGGAAGGAAGATTGACCAGTCAGAAAAATAGGAATTGCCATTGTTCGCAACATTCTGCCGATAGCCGAATGCATTAAACCAGAGACGATACATGACACCATCAAATGAATTGATCCAGCCCTGCCTTGGTGCCCCCGACGTTGATCGCGGCGTAAAAACAAACGGCTCGTTCCAGCCTTCAGAAAGAAATGTGCGAAATGAAAGTGGCCGCCAGTTGTCTGCACTGGCTTCGCCGAAGATGGATTCCATTGCCACGTCAAACGGTGTGCGCAGTGGCAATTCATCAGGGATTAATGCAGTTGGGTTGTTAAAATTCGTGGTGGGTAGATCAATGGCATTTTCAGGGGCATTCGCAGATGGAACTTCGATACCCAGGCTGCCCAGATCTGTTACAGCAGGCTCTTGTGCTCGAACTGGATTGGTAGAAAATGCGATGGCAAATGCCAGCAGGCAAATGAAATCGGTTGGGTGGCAAAGAGAACGTTTTAATTTCGAGAACACGTTGGCCCCTCCTCCTGCCGGGGTAAATCGCTTTGCCAATTTCCTTATCAGCAGCGATCCCTCTTCATATCGGCATGGAGAAACTGTAGTACATGATACGACTCCAGGCATGAATTTGAATAAAATAACAATATTGATCGTAATGGGGATTTTAAGTATCTGAAATGCAAGAAGCGGGAATAAATATTCAAGTTTTGATGAATGATGGCCGGGGATTATTCCGACCGGGGCTCCACGCCCATTAGGTGGCGCACGAGAAAATCGGTTCTGCGGCGGCTTCCATACGGCGTTTCAGCGGCCCCATGGCCTGCGCCTGGCACGATCAGGTGCTCAAATTCCTTGTTGGCCCGCACCAGGGCATTAACGACCTGCATGGTGCTGGCCGGGTCCACATTGCGGTCAAGCTCTCCGACGATCAAAAGCAGCCGCCCCTGCATCCGGTGGGCATGCACCGTATTGGAATTGGCCTCATACTGTGGCCCAACGGGCCAGCCCAGCCAAAGCTCGTTCCACCAGATCTTGTCCATACGGTTGTCGTGGCAGCCGCAATCAGCCACTGCCACCTTGTAAAAGTCATGATGATCAATCAAAGCCCGCATGGCATTCTGCCCGCCGGCCGAACCACCATAAATACCGACACGCGTCAGATCCATCCAGGGCCTTGTTCTGGCCGCCTCTTTGATCCAGATCTTGCGGTCGGGATAGCCGGCATCAGCCAGATTTCTCGATGCCACATCATGAAATGCCTTGCTGCGCCAATTGGTGCCCATGCCATCGATCTGCACCACCACAAAACCAAGCTCGGCCAGCTTGTGCTGCCGCATCTGAAGGCCCCAGCTCTTGGGCACAAAAGCCCCATGCGGGCCAGCGTAAATCTCTTCAACCACCGGATATTTCCGGCTCGGGTCAAGATTCGACGGCCTGTATATCACGCCATGAATTTCCGTCTTGCCGTCGCGGCCCATCGTTTTGAACCGCTCCGGCACGGTCCATCCGGCACTTGTCAGGCTTGTGGCGTCTGCCGATTCCAGGCGGCTGATCAGCTTGCCCGTGGCCGATTCAATCAGATCATGCACCGGCGGAAGATCAACACGGCTGTAGCGATCCAGCAGGAATTTGCCATCGGGCGAAAAGCTGACGGTATGATTGCCGTCTGCCGAGGTGTGAAATTTCAAATCGCTGCCATCAAAGCCGACACTTGCCAGATGCTGATAATAAGGGTCCTGATCTTTGTAATAACCGGCAGCATAAAACCAGATTCGTTTGGCCTGTTCGTCAACCTTTTCCACCTTCCGCACCAGCCAATCGCCACTGGTCAGCGGTTTTTCCACATCTCCTTTGGCCACATCAATCAAATAAGGATGATTCCAGCCCGATCGTTCTGACATCCATAAAAGCTTCTTCGAGCCTTCCAGCCAATGCATCCAGATTTTGTTCGGGTAATCAACAAATGTCTCATACTTCTCTTCTGCTACTGTTCGCAGCTTGCCTGTAACCGGATTCAGCCCTACCAGACGCACCAACTGATGCCCGCGCTGATTATAAAGAAAATACAATTCGCTGGAATCTTCTGCCCAATGCCATTCACTCAGGCTCCATGGGTTATTGACAAGAGTTGGATCAATTGCAATCGCCTTATTGGCCGAAAGATTAAAAAGCACCGGCCTGGCCTGTTCAATCTCATCACCAGGCTTAAGGTATTGAAATTCAATCGTTTTGGGCTGAAGCTGGTCGGCAGGCGAGCTTTCGACAATCGTCACGATATGTTTCTGCTCAGGCTTGACCCGACTGGCTACCAGAAACTTGCCATCCGGCGAAACCAGCAGCGGGCCCTGATAAGCGTTGCTCTGGCTGCCATCGGTTGTGAGCTGGATTGGTTCAGGCTTGTCGGCCAATTTGCGGATGATATTAAAGTCGCGGATTTCAATTCCGGCGGAATTACTGCTGTTTCGCCCCGATCGCTTCTTTTTCGGTGTCTGAGCTTTAGCGGTTGCATTTTGTGCAGGGGCCGCGGCTGCATTGATTTCAAATCGGGCAGGGGTGTCTTCCGCTTCAATCCAGAGCAGGTCGTTTCCGGCATCATCAAAAACACGCCAGACGTGGCCGCCGAAGGTGTGCTGCCGCCTTTCCTGCGTCGGCGGAATATGGCCATAGCCTTTCGGCTTGCCGTCAGGGTCGATCCACTGCAGATGTGCATTGCCGCCGGTTTTATTGACGAGTGTAATGAAAGTCTCTGCACCCTGTCGAAGGCTGGCCCGGGGTCCGGCTGGCTGACCGCTGCGATTGGCCGAAGAAGTCTGGTCGGAATCAATCGAGAGCAATTTCTGGGAGACCTGCCAGAGCCACCATTGGCCGCCAAGGCGAAGCCGGAATTTTGCAGTGTCGGTTTTGACAGTTTCAATTCCGTCGATTATATTTCCAGCAGGTTTAGGTGATCTGGCAGCATCGATTGCATTTTTAAGGTCAGCGGAATCGATCACAACAGTTTTTTTACCGTCATGCGGATTAACATCCACCCACTGATACTGTTGCCCCACGCCTGTTTTCACACGATACCAGAACGAGCCGTCGCTCCGCCACTGCGGCTGAATCTGCTCGCGCGTGACTTTATCCGCCACGCGGCGGTCAAGCGATTCAGCACGTTCATAATCTGCCTTTTTGCCTTGGGCATGTGCAATTACCGGCGAATAGATCATCGCCAGAAATGCAATCAATATCAATTGCAGTGCCGTGGTGGTGCGATTCATTGGTTCATGATTGCCGATGGATTTCATTTCAATCTCTGGCCTGCATTATTTCATCAGGGCTTCAATTTCATCAATTTCCACCGGAATATGGGCCATCAGGTCAACCGGCCCGTTCGCTGTCACCACGATGTTATTTTCAAGCCTCACGCCGAAGCCTTCCGCAGGAATATAAATGCCGGGCTCGACTGTGAGCACCCAGCCCGGCGCAAACGGCTCGTTCATCAGTCCGACGTCGTGCACATCCAGCCCCAGCACATGCCCCAGCCCATGCATGAAATACTTGCGGCAGGCTGGTTCGCCCGGTTTCTGATTGTCAATTTCCGTTTGCGTGATCAGCCCGAGTGCAAGAAGTTCCTGATTCATCATCTCCTGCGATTCTCTGAACCAGTCGCGGTGCAACTTGCCCACCACCGCCCCGGCGATGGAGCCACGCATCACTCGCAGAACGGCGTTGTAAATATCCTTCTGCCGCTGCGTGAAATAGCCGGAAACGGGAATGGTGCGTGTCAGGTCGGCATTGTAATTAGCATAGCTGGCCGCCACATCCAGCAGCAGAAGCTGGCCATTTTCCAGCGTCTGGTCGTTTTGGTTATAATGCAATACACACGAATTGACGCCGCCGGCAATAATGGGATTATAAGCGAATTTACAGCGATTGCGCACGAATTCATGCGTGAATTCGGCTTCGAGCACAAATTCGGTGACTCCGGCCCGCGTGGCCCGGGCGACCCGCTCAAAGCCCTTCTTCGTGACTTCAATGGCATTTTTCAGCAGGTCGATTTCAATATCGCTTTTCACCACGCGAAGCTGGTGCATCAAGCGGGCAAGGCGGCGGAAATCGTGCAGCGGGTATCGCGATTTCAATTCGCTGATAAACCGGGCGTCGCGTGTTTCCACTTCGACCACGGCCCTTTTATGCTCGTTGGTGTTGAGATAGACATGTTCGGCATCGCACATGAGCTGGTGCAGAACAGTCGGAAATGTGTCGAGCCATTTGATATTGCGAATCCCGCTGGTTGCAATGGCTTCGTCTTTTGTCAGTTTGTGGCCTTCCCAGATCTTCAGCAGTTCGCTTGTCTCGCGAAGGAAGAGAATTTCCCGCATTGTTTCATCGGGGTGGTCGGGAAAGAGCATCAGAACCGACTCTTCCTGTTCGACGCCCGAGAGGTAGAAGAGGTCAGAATTGGGCTGCATGAGAAGTGTGCCGTCGGCATTGGTGGGCAGAATGTCGTTGGCATTGACGATGGCCAGCGAGCCGGGCAGGAGCCGGGCGGCAAGACGCTGGCGGTTGGCGATAAAGAGGCTGGTATCAATGGGCAGGTGGCGCATGAAATGGCTCTCGAATCAGTGTCATATCTGTCGGGGAGGGCTGAGAAATCGCCCGTCACCGTTGGCGAATTTCAGTCGATTCAATTATGCTTATGTTGCCCGAAATGGCGGGCGGGTGTCGAGCCCCCAGCTATCGTCGGCCATGAATTTTTACCTGGAGCATTGCAATGACCAGCCCGGCCAGCCCTGAAAAACAGCCATCCGGCACAAGCCGCGAAGCAGCCATGCAGATTGCAATCGCGGCCCTTTCGGTCGTGGGTATCATCGCGCATGTTTGCCTGCGACTGGTTGTCGGCACGGGCGAAATGTGGCAGGGTGTGCGGGTGGTTGATCTGCCGCTGCTGGTTGTGCTGCTGTTGGGTGGCATTCCACTGGTGTTGGAATTGCTGGGCAATCTGCTGCGGCGCGAGTTTGGCTCAGACCTGCTGGCCGGTATTTCCATCGTCACATCGGCCCTGCTCGGCGAATATCTGGCCGG
>JBILGL010000535.1:0-3380 GCA_044351075.1 Isosphaeraceae bacterium
CTTGCGCTTCGGGTTAGCCTGCTGTCGTGGAATTGCGGCCAAAAACCAGCAAAGAGAAAGAAATATCCGGTTTTCTGAATGAACAGAGTTTAACACCTTGATTTCAAAACATATCAAAACAAAACTGGACAAAACCAGTAATCTTGTTAAAAAAGATTAAAGTTTCTGCATGATGCAGACGGTGGCCAAGGATGGTGACCGACTCGGAAAGGAATCCAGCAGATGTACAACTCCGCTTCGGCTATTGTTGATTTTGAATTTGTCGAGCCAGTTGAAGCTCCATCCGATCAGCATCGAAAGTCAGTCCCCCACCAGATTTACACTGAGCCTTCCGCAACCCTTGTTCAAGAAGGGCTGCAAGAGCGTTCTCTGCTTAGCCAGCGCACAAACATTCTGGTCACATTCGCTGGGGTGATCCTCCTGATCGTTCAGCTCATTCAGCTTGAAGATCCTGTCGGGCTTGACTTTGTGGAAGTGCTCGACAGCCTCGTCTGTGGCGTGCTTCTGGCTGATTTCATCTACGACTTCACTTACGCGAACAGCCGACGCCAGTTCCTCAAAAAACGCTGGTGGGAGCTCCTCGCCAGCATTCCGATCGTCGATACAGGCCAGCAGGCCGTCCTCATGGTGCGTCTGCTTCGCATCATCCGACTCTTCCGGCTGGTCAAGCTGCGCCATGAGCTAACACAATATTATCGCAATGGTTATGACATCCTGAAGCGGCACAGGGTCATTGATATTTCGTCGATCGTCTGTATCACGATTCTGGGCGGGTCGCTCGGCTTTTTTTATGTAGAGCAGGGGGTGAACCCCCACATGGATACTTATGCCGATAGTCTCTGGTGGGCACTTGTGACCGTCACAACCATTGGCTACGGCGATATTTACCCAGTCACGAACGCCGGTCGACTGGTGGCCAGCATGATGATGATCGTCGGGATCGGCTGTGTGAGCATCCTGACCGGCACGATCGCGTCAAATTTGCTCAAAGATTGTAAATGCCCCCATTGCGGCGGCGATGTCTAAAGAAACTACCATCCCCAGCAATCAGGTCGATCCGGCCGTCATTTTCATCTGACAGCCGGATCATTTCTTTTTTTAGGCCCGCTTACTTTCCTTCAACCAGTTCAAACTGAACCTGCACCTGCACGCTCAGCTTCTGCTCGCCGGCAGCCACGGGGGCGGCCATGGCATCGGCAGCCATCATTCGCATGCGCACGCCGCCGTAAACTGGCTCAGGCGGCTGAAAACTCGACCCTGATTCAGTAATATGCAGCACCCGGCCCGGTTTTACAGTGTCGCCACTGCAATAAAGTTCAGCGCGTCGGCGGGCATCTTTCACGGCCGCCCCGCGCACTTCATCCAGCCTGGCGTCCGATTCATCCACGTCAAAAGAGACGCCGTAAACCTGATTCGCCCCATTCTGAATCAGCAAGTCAAGCATCGGGCCCAGTTTATCGATCTTGCGTATCGTTACCGAAACCATGTTGGTCACGTTATAGCCCACTATCCGCGGCACAAATTCGCCGCGAATTCCCGGCTGAGGCTGCGAATACTGGGGCTGAACCGATAGGTTTGAGGTCTTTAAGTCTTTATCCTCAATGCCTTGCGCTTTAAGCACCGTAAACAGGCCATTCATCAGCTTGCTGTTTTCAGCCAGGGCCTGTGCGGCCGTGGGTGCATTGGCCAGCACACCTACATTGATATGAGCAATATCCGGCTTGACCTTCACTTCGGCACGGCCGCTGACGGTTATCGTATGCTTTTCCACCGCTGCCCCCTGCTTGTTTTCCTGAGCCATCAGGCGACCTGTGGCGCATGCCATGAGAGCCGACCAGAGCAACATCCGCTTCATTGTCGATGCTCGCTTCCCGAGTAATTTAGCTGTTGGGTGAACGCAGAGAACCGGCGGGAATGATTCTCGTCATCACACCGGCGACATGAAATCTTTTACGATTCTCACCCACTTTCGGTTCCCGGTTCAATAAGAAAAAAGCGTAAAATTGAGTTTTGTCAGAATGTAAAAAAAGAGGCCAGCGGAATTCCACTGCGTCGCCGCTTGTAAAAAATGGCCCTGTGTGTTAAACATTAGTGAGAAATCCTCTCTCCTTACCGGTAATTGCCTGCCCGGCGGAGCTGCACCAGCCATGCCTTCTAATCGATCACAAGCCAACCCATTCTGCCAGAAATCTGAGCACGCCCACGCCTTCACAGACTGGCATGGCCAGGCCCGTGAAGGGCTCGTTGTTGCCTCCCGGCGCAATTTTCTCAAGGCCGGCATGGCCGGCATCGGCAGCCTCTCCCTGCCCGGGCTCCTGAAAGCACGTGACCTCAATGCCGCCGGCAATCGCCGCAAAAGCTGCATCCTGCTTTGGATGACCGGCGGCCCCAGCCAGATCGACACCTGGGACCCCAAGCCCGACCGCCCCTTGCAAAATCGTGGCCCGTTTGGCGTGATTCCAACCAAACTGCCCGGCGTGCAGATTTGCGAACACCTGCCGAAAATGGCCGGAATGCTCGACCAATTCACAATCATCCGCTCGGTTGACGCCCGCTTTTCCAACCACGAACCAAACAAAGTCTTCCAGACCGGCAATAAACTGGCCGAAGCCCGCACCAATCCCGAAGCCGAACGCTATCCGGCAATCGCCTCTGTGGTGGCCAAGCATCATGGGCCCAACGACCCTTCCATGCCCGGCTATGTCGCCTTCATGACGAGCCGCTCCCACATTGCCTTCGCTGGCTATCTCGGCAGCCAGTATGACCCATTCATCGCACAGAGAGGGGCCAGATTACCCGTCTATACAAATGTCGGGGTCGATACCGGCCAGATCGCCGGCGGCGACGTCTTTGACCTCCCGCGCGGGCTTGATCAATCGCGCATGAGCGGCCGAACGAACCTGCGCGATCAGATCGCCGATCTCAGGCGTGGCATTGATCCGCTCCTCGAAAAAAACGACGGCCTGGATATCTACACCCGTAAAGCAATGGATATGCTCACCGGCCGCGCCGCTCGCGATGCCTTTGACATCACCAAAGAGCCCGAGGCCAATCGCCAGCGCTATGGCAAGCACCTCTGGCAGCAGCAGCTTCTGCTGGCCCGGCGGCTGGTCGAAGCCGGCGTGGCCTTCGTCACTCTTGATCTCTCCTATCATACCGCCAGCGGAACGTGGGATAACCACGGCGACAACATTCCGCCCTATGGCGGTATCAGCAAGGGTTTGAAGCCGCTTTTACCTCTGTTTGATCACATGGTGACGACGCTTGTCAGCGACCTGGGCGAGCGTGGCCTGCTTGATGACTGCCTTGTCATCTGCATGGGCGAATTTGGCCGCACACCGATCATGGGCACGCAAGGCTCGACCGACGGCCGCAACCAC
>JBILGL010000536.1:0-3376 GCA_044351075.1 Isosphaeraceae bacterium
CATGAAGGCGTCTGTCTTCAAGCCATTGTAGCCACCCATCCGGGCTTTCAGGCTATTTTGATAGCCAAAGAGATCTTCTTTTGATTGCCGGGCTGCTTCCGGGCCGGTTTTGGCGTAAGCCAGCAGAAATGATTCGCGATCTTTGAGGAAATCAAGCAGATATGGCAGGCTGGTGTCACGCAGGTATTTCAGATGATCGACCGTGAAGAGGCGACTGGTGCGGCCGGGATGACCAGCGACGAATGTCAGGTCTCCCTCTTTTGTGCCAGCCGTATTCCATTTGAGAAAGTGCTTCGGGCTGGCCGGCTTGTCGTTTTCATAGACGCGAAAGAAGCAGACATCGAGGCAATAGCGCGGATATTCGAAATTATCCGGGTCGCCGCCGAAGAAAGCGATATCGAATTCAGGTGCGAAAACGAGGCGAACATCGGTGTATTTTTTATAAGTGTAAAGGGCATAGCGACCGCCCTGATATAGTGTGACGACGTCGTTTCGCAGGCCGTTGGCCGAAGAGGCCGTCTTTTCGAGTTCAGACATTTTGGCCTGTTTGGCCGTGTTGGCTTCGGCGTCGGAAGCACCCGGCTTGATGGCCGCCATGACTTCAGCCGTGACGTCCTTAATGTCAATCAGTACATTGAGTTCCAGATCAGGGGCTTTGAGTTCTTCGGCTCGTGATTTGGCCAGAAAACCGACTTTGTAAAAATCTTTTTCTTTTGTCGATAGTTTTTGTAGAGTGTCGGCCCCGACGTGGTGATTTGTCATCACCAGCCCATCGGCCGAGACAAACGAGCCGGACCCGCCATTATTGAAGCGGACGGCCGAACCACGAAGCTGGGCGATCCACTCCGGGGTCGGTTCAAAGCCGTAAGTGGCCTTGAGCTGTTTGAGCGGAAGATTGTCAAAGACCCACATGCCTTCGTCGGCTGGTAACACGCCGATTGCCCCCAAAATGAGTGCCGCCGCAAGGGCGAATTGTCGAAAACTGAAATTCATGAAGCCGTCTCCTGATTGACAAATATCGTTGAAAGAACTTTGCAGACGACGATCCGCAAAATTCTCCTAAAGGATAATGTGTGTCAACGGGTCAGGAATTTCAAGCCCCAGCCTTGTTGTCAGCGGCTTTGTCGCCCAGCCATCGCCCCATGCCAACCAGCAGCAGCATGGCGGAAATGGCGGTAAATGTCAGCATGGCCACAAGGTCGCTGTCGTGCAGCGACTCCGGCAGATACTTGCCCAGCTTGATCACCTCGCTCACGCTCGGCAAAATGGCCAGCAGTGCCACCAGAATTCCGGCGATTGCCCCGCCTGCGATTAGACCTGAGCTGAAAAGCACCGCCGGGCTCGAATCTTCCTGCCCTTCACTATATTTCTGGCCGTAGCGGTCGCAAACCAGCCGCACCAGGCCGCCGACAAAAATCGGTGCCGAAGCTGAAAGTGGCAGGTAAACGCCCACGGCAAATGCCAGAGCCGGCACGCCGCAGAGTTGAAGCACCGCAGAGATCAGCACGCCAATTGCCACAAGCCCCCATGGCAGGTCGCCCTGGAGTACTCCGTCGATGATCAGGGCCATCAGAGAGGCCTTGGGCGCGTCAAACTTGACGACATCCGAGCCATCATCCCGCTTATTCACCCGACCATTGATTGCCGGGTCCACAAGATAGCGAGGCTTGCCGTTCTTCTCCACAAGGTATTTGCCCGCGGCAACTTCGGGCATTGGCTTGAGCACACGCCAGACCTTGTAATACTGGCCATCGGGCCCCTGCTCGATCTCTTTCAGCGAACCAACATCCGGCGCGTTGATCTTCGGCAGGTATTCCGGTTTTGCCGTAACCACCGTGCTTGCCGTGTTGAGCAGAAGCAGGGTGAAGCCGATAACAATTGCCGAACTCAAGGCCCCAGCCAGAATGGCAATCTGCTGATAAGCCGGAGTGGCACCAACAAGATAGCCGGTCTTCAGATCCTGCGATGTCGTGCCACCATTGGAAGCCGCCACGCAGACGATTCCAGCGATTGACAAGGCCGCCAGTCGGTATTCAGGGCCGACCCAGCCGGCAATTACAAAAACGAGGCAGGTGAGCAGGAGTGTTGCCACCGTCATGCCGGAGATGGGGTTAGAGCTTGAGCCGATTTCGCCTGTCAGGCGGCTGGAAACGGTTACAAAGAGAAAGCCGAAGAGGAGAATCATCACGGCCCCGACAATTCGGCCGGGGAGTTCTGTTGGAATCAGGTGAGAGGCTGAGATGACTGTGACGAGCAGCAGAGAGCCACCGATCACCACTGACATAGGCAGGTCGCGGTCACGAGGACTTGAGGATCCAGCAGATCGATTGCCACCCGTGATGTCCTTCAGGCCCGAACGGATCGAGGCAAAGATCATCGGCAAGGCCTGAATCATCGAGATAATGCCACCGGCGGCCACAGCGCCTGCACCAATGTAAAGGATGTAGGCATCGCGTATTTCTTTGGGCGACATCGTGGGAATTGGCTTATCGCCGGGGAAGATCGCCGCTGGTGCATTTGAACCGAAGAAGGCGATCATCGGTGTGAGAACAAGTGCTGCCAGAATACCGCCGCCGATCATGACCGCGGCAACGCGCGGGCCAATAATGTAGCCAACGCCGAGCAGAGCGGGAGAGACTTCACAGGCAATTACGCCACCTTTGAGCCAGCCGATGGCCCGGGCCGGCACTTCTTTCCATAAGTGCATGGCCTGCATGGCGATCTGATAAAAAAAGGCAATGCCGAAACCGGTGAAAACAGTGCGGGCCGACGAGCCGCCCGCCTCGCCCACTTCAAGCACTTTGGCACAGGCGGTGCCTTCAGGATATTTGAGTGTGCCATGCTGCTCAACGATAAAAGCGCGTCGCAGGGGGATCATCATGAGGATGCCCAACAGCCCACCCAGGCTGGCGACGAGCATGACGCGAGTCAGTTCAAGATCGTAGCCGAGAATCATGACGGCTGGCATCGTTACGCCGACGCCGAATGCGATTGATTCGCCGGCAGAGCCGGTCGTCTGTACGATATTGTTTTCGAGGATGGTCGCCCGACGAAAACCAAATTTTTCTGATAAGGCGCGGAAAAGCGTGATCGAGAGCACGGCCACCGGAATGGAGGCCGAGACAGTCATGCCGACTCTGAGAACGAGATAGAGGCTGGAGGCCCCAAAAATGATACCGAGAATGACGCCGACCAGAATGGCCGACCGGGTCAATTCATAGTGTTCTACGGAAGACCCCGCAGGATTGGCTGAATCAGGCATGATCGGTGTAACCTGTGCTATGGAATGGACTTCCAGACCGAGTCAGCCAGCAGGATACACCAAGCGTGTGAGCAGGCCGATCAGCCGGGCAATATTTCCGCAAGTCGGTTCACA
>JBILGL010000537.1:0-3373 GCA_044351075.1 Isosphaeraceae bacterium
CCATCGGATCAGCCTCTCTTTCCAAAGCTGGCGAAACGCAAAGGGTTTCGCATGGTTCGTGAAGATCTTGCCGCAGCCGGTATCCCTTTTAGAACGAGCGACGGCGATGCCGACTTTCACGCGGTTGGGCGACACACCTTCATTACCGAATTAATGCGTAACGGAACGTCGATTATTGTCGCCAGAGAACTCGCTCGGCACTCAGACATCAACACAACAATGAGATACACCCATATCCGACTTGCTGATCAGGCCAGGGGAATCGAAAACCTCCCAGCCGATCCGGTCTGGACGAAGAATAAGGAGTTACGTGCATCAGATTCGCAGCAAATACGCAGCAACTCGCAGCAAATACGCAGCAAATTCGGCGGCTCCTCGGGGCAATTTGAGTCCCCGGATGGCCCCGGAAGTCACCAACTTACAGAAAACAGCATTGACATAAGTTGTTCTGAAGAGTCACCTTGTGTCACCTCTATGCAACAAAAAGCCCCCTCGGTCACCGAGGGGGCAAATATGGAGGCGGCGGGAATTGCACCCGCGTCCCGAGACCCATCCGTCAGGGCATCTACGTGTGTGTCCAATTATTTGGTTTTCGTCGAAAGTCCCCCAACTGGCAGGGTGGCTGTTCGCTTATCCAGTCATTTTATCTCGCCAAAGCCGCAACCGGCGGTTAAACTCTGGCCAGCCCGAATTGGCGTCTCCGAACATGACTCTCGGGCCGAAGTCATATTGCGGAGCTTCGTCACTGTTTAGGCAGCGAGGCGAAGAGAAGGAGTGCTTGTTTTGGCACTTATAGTTCGGTCTGCTTTTTACGAGGCCTGCTGACCAACCTCGACACGCAACCTCTGTCTTCAGCAATCCGGTCGATCCTGGTTCGCCCCCTTTATGGGTCGTCAACCTTCTACGAAGACATGACTAATCACTGAAATATTCAGATCATCAGCCATCACTAAATTATACGGCTGGAAGACTCAAATAGTTCAAAAATTCCGCTAAAATCCACGAATTATTGTTAATCTCGAAAATTACGCTTCGAAAGGCGGTCGATATCCCGCTTTGTCTCCTTGGTCTTGATCGCGTCGCGTTTGTCGTGGAGCTTTCGGCCACGAGCAAGACCAATCTCAACCTTTGCCAGCCCTTTATTGAAATAAAGCTGAAGTGGAACCAGCGTCAGCCCTTTTTCTTTCACTTTGTTTGTGATTTTGCGGATCTCTTCGGAATGCAGCAGCAATTTTCGTGGTCGTTTTGCCTTGTGATTAAAACGGTTCGCTTCAATGTATTCCGGAATATCGCAGCCCAGAAGCCAAACCTCGTCATTATTCAGGTCAGCAAACGACTGCTCAAGGCTACATTTTCCATCCCGCAGGCTCTTTACTTCCGAGCCGACCAGCACGATACCGGCTTCCCACTTATCCAGAATTTCAAAGTCATGGAACGCACGTTTGTTCCGTGCGATAACTTTTGTCGTCGGTTTCTTATCGTCTTTGCCAGACTTTTTTGATCCACCGCCGGCCATGTCGTCGTAACCTGTTCTGAGGCGAACTGTTTATTGCTCTTAATTGATAAGAATCGGCTGATTCTTGCTCACAGCTTTGATAATCATACGGAAGACTGCGAAATTGTCAGCCCCCGACATGTCGCCAGACATTGGTCCAGAACCACTTCCAGTCGTTCTTCCGTCGGGAAAAAACGGGGCAAAAGCCACTTTTCATTTTTCTCAAGTTCATGCAAAGGACGTACTTCGAATAATGAACCTGACGCCGCCGCCTGAAACGACCATGCCGGATTCTGTTTAACAAAATTGATCAGTTTTTGTCGCAAATCTTCTCTTAACTCCAATTTTGGCCAGAATTCACCGAGAGAGACAACCCTTGGCGATTCACTCAGGTGACTTTGAATTCTACTGACCGTCCACGAGAGTTGTGGATGAATCCAGCCTGGGGCCACTTCGGCCAGCGGGTCGATCACGAATCGACGCACTGTCATGCGTGGGTGAGGAATGGCCAGTTCCTCGTCGAACATCACGAGCGAATCAATACCAACGATGTCCAGATCTAAAGTTCTTGATGACCAGACTTTATCACGAATTCGTCCAAATTCTGATTCGACTTTTCGCAGTTTTTGAATCAGTTCGTGGGGGGAAAGCCTGGTTTCGAGTGCTGCAGCGGCGTTGGCGTAAGTGGACTGGCCTTCTTCGGCGGTGACTGGGGCGGTTTGATGGATGCTGCTGGCACGAATCGAGCGAATTTCCGGATCATTTGATAGCATCTCAATAGCCAACAAGAGCGACTTTGAAGAGTCGCCCAGATTGGCTCCAAGTGCAATCAGTGCCGTATGTAGCGGCATTTGATCAGAATTTCAGTTTGCTCAGGCGATCAACCGCTTCAAGCAGTCGTGGCGTTTCGACGGTAAGGGCAGCGCGAATAAAGCCATCAGCGGTTCTACCGAAACCAAGCCCAGGAGTCATAACAACATCGGCTTCGTCCAGAAGTCGGCCGGCCAGCTCGGTGGATGAAATACCGGCTGGGCAGGGGATCCAGACATAGAATGTCGAATTGGGCGTCGGTACATTCCAGCCTGCCTTACGCATGGCAGCGACGAAGGCATCTCGACGCTCTTTGTAAAGAGCCCTGATGGGGCCGGTCAGTTCGTCGTAATGATCAAGTGCTGTTTTGGCAGCCATTTGAATTGATGTGAAGATGCCTGAGTCTGTATTGGCTTTCACCTGACCCAGAGCCCCGACAATGGAAGGGTTTCCAACGGCGAAGCCAACGCGCCAGCCCGTCATGTTAAATGTTTTGGAGAGGCTGTGGAATTCGACGGATACTTCTTTGGCGCCATCAATTTCAAGAATCGAAAGGGCTGGTTTTTCGTAGTACATCTCGTTGTACGCTGCGTCCTGAGCGATCACAAAGCCATGTTTGTGGGCGAGGGCAACGACCTTCTCAAAAAACGGCCGATCGGCCATACCAGCGGTTGGATTATTAGGGTAGTTGATAAACATCAACCGGGCACGAGAATAGACTTCGCTCGGAATAGCGTCGAGGTCTGGCAAAAAGCCAAGTTCCGGCAGCAGGGGCATGGTGTAAACGTCGGCCCCGGCAAACATGCTCGAGGAGCGATAAACCGGGTAGCAGGGGTCGGGCACCAGGCTGATATCGCCGGGATTGAGCACTGCCAGCGGGAAATGGGCGAGACCTTCTTTTGAGCCGATCAGCGGCAAAATCTCAGAGGCAGGGTCTAGGGCAACCCCATACCGTTTCTGGAAGAAGCTGGCAATCGATTGACGAAGCTCAGGGGCACCCTGATCAAGAGCATATTGGTGAAAGGCACCCACTTCAGCGTTTTTCTGAAGGCTTTCGATGATCGCTTT
>JBILGL010000538.1:0-3371 GCA_044351075.1 Isosphaeraceae bacterium
CAAGCACCGCATTGCCTCGAATAGCAAGACCGATTCCGGCGCCAATGAAAAAACCACCAAACACTGCAGTAAGCAGCAAATCAGGTGTGACATCCGGGAAAGGGATCACTTCCAGCGCCAAAGCCAGCCCTGAAACACCCAAAGCACTTCTCAAAGCAAATGCAGGGCCCATCTGGCGGTAACCAAGTAAAATGAACGGCAGATTCACGATCGGCAACCATAGCACCAGCGACATTCCTGTCGTCTTGGCCAGAATCATCGAAACGCCAGTCACTCCGCCATCGATAAAATTGCTCGAGAACAGAAATCCTTTCAGCCCCATCCCAGCAGAAAGGATGCCAAGCAGAATGAGTCCGGCATTCATTAATTCAGAGGCTGCACGCTTCATGGCTCTCGGCTCCTATCCATCAAAGACCGAAATAAAATGACATTCGTAAAAAGTGATGATGATATCTTGGGCTGCAGGAAACGAAAAAATGACATTTTTCGTCCCCAATCACTGCCCCTCCCCCTTTCACCAGCTTTTCACTTCCCGTCCTTTATCTTGCCAGCCATTTCCAGCAGGGCGTCCATCATCCTGACAGATGCCTGAGGCTCCAGATAATTCGTCCCCGGCCAGGTTTCATATCCACCCAGCTCAAAATGCCTTGGTGTCGGCAAATACCCCAGATAAGCATGGCTCAGCTCAACCATGAACGACTTCTCAAACGGGCTGCGTTTCTTAAACTCAAGCCCCGTCTCGGCAAATGTCTCACACGGCGAGCTGCCAATGCAGATATCGCCGATTTTTAACACCTGAACCGGCATCCGCGCCGGGCTCAATGCCTCTGCCAGCCGCTGCACCCGCCCGGCATAGCTTTGCGGAATCACATCCACCTTCTCACCCGCTTTGGCTTTCGCCTCCGTCTCCTTCGCCCAGGCCAGCAATTCAGGGCTGATCGTGCGCCAGGCCACATCCAGCTCCCGATAGCTCGCCGCCAGCGGTGCCTTGTCCATCCATTGTAGTTTTGAATAGGCCTCAGCCACTTTGCCGGCCACATCAGCAGCCACATATTGCATTTGCTCATAGGGCGGCTTCGCTTTTCGTGGCGTTTTGAAATTGATATTATTAATATCGCCACTGGTGCCATTAGCCATCGCCGCCACAAATCGCGAATTTTCATCCTTGCCCGACATCAATTTTTTCAGCGTTTCGCAATAAACGCCGTAATAATCAGCCGAAATATCGGCACCTGAAACGCCGCCGACATAATGCAATGAATAGGCAGAATAAATGGCAATCGGCTTGCCGCCCGGCTCACGAAATGCAATAAAACTCACCGTCGGGTCAATCGGCCCGGCCGGTTCCACCAGATTCTGGCTCCCCGCCGGCGGATTCATCTTTACGCGGTCGATCTTGCCAAACGGGTTTGGCGGGGCAGTGCCCTCCTTCATAAACCAGCGACGATTGAAAAGATGCTCAGGCACATCCACCCGCCCAAATGCAATTTCAGCCGGCCGAAGGGCCATCACTGCCCGCTGCACACCGTCGGCAATGCGCTTGGCCACAAATTTCTGATATTCATCCAATTGTATTTCCGTACGATACCCCGCCACCCCCAGCGCACTCGACGCTGAATGCGTGTGCGTCGCCGAAATCAGCACATTCTCCGGCCTGATGCCCGACTGAGCCAGTATCAGCCGCCGCGCCTCCACACTCACGCTGCGATGAAACCCGAGCAGGTCACACACCACCAGTGCGATTTTTGTTTTACCATCATCAATGACGACTGTACGAGCACTCAGGTTATCATGAACATCCTTGCTTGGGAAAGGCGAAAAGCCGCCCACGATACTCTCGCCCAGCCCCGGCGTAATATCGCTCACAGACGCCCCTGCCCGCAATTGCTGGGCATCGGCCCCGGCGTTAAACGTAGTGGCAAATGCAAAAACCAGGGCAAAAATCGGCAGATATTTCATGGGGGGGCTTATCCTGCACTTGGCCTGAGGTACCAGCGGTGAAGCTCTTTTGCCGCGAATGCTGAAACACGGCATATGGTAGAAGCATCATAATAACGAGTCGGTGATGGCGGTGGTAGAAAAAAATCAGGGCAGAAGCGAGTAGATTCTGCAGCGATCAGGCAACCAGTGAAAGTCTCCCCTTGCGTTTGTCGGGCACAGGGGTCAAAATTTAAGCAGGTTGCTGTCCAACTCCTATTGCTTTTGCTTGTCCAATAAAATATGCCAATTCCCGACTACCAATCATGCATGCTTCCACTTCTTCGTTTCGCGGGTGATGCTCAGGAGCATCAGCTGAAGGATGCGATATCTGCGCTGGCAGAGCAGTTCTCGCTTACCGACGACGAACGCAACGAATTACTTCCGAGCGGGCAACAACCCATATTCACTAATCGTATAGGCTGGGCTCGCACATATTTGAAAAAGGCAGGGCTGATTGATTCACCCAGAAGAGGTTTTTTCAAAATTACTGATCGTGGCAAGAAAGTTCTCAGTGAGAATCCATTAGAAATCAATCAAAAATATCTCGAACGGTTTCAAGAATTTATCGAATTTAAAAATAATCGTCGCGAATCGAATGAAAGCGGAGATCAAGAAAAAGCAGAAATTACGCTTGACCAGACACCTCATGAAGCTCTTGAATCGGCCTTTGAGCGATTACAGTCTGAACTTGCCAGCGAAATTCATTCAACCGTAAGAGGATGCGACCCGACCCTATTTGAAAGAATCGTCGTTGAGCTATTGGTGAAGATGGGCTACGGTGGAAGCCGCAAGGATGCAGGCCGGGCAATCGGACGAAGTGGAGATGAAGGCATAGACGGTATCATCAAGGAAGATCATCTTGGCCTGGATAACATCTATATTCAGGCCAAGCGATGGGAGGCAACGATTGGTCGCCCGGAGATCCAGAAATTTGCTGGTGCTCTTCAAGGCCAGCGTGCCCGGAAAGGTATTTTTATTACCACATCGGGTTTTACAAGAGATGCAATAGATTACGTTTCCCGAATCGATTCAAAGATAATCCTGATTGATGGCGTAACGCTTGCCAAGCTGATGATTGATTTCGGAGTGGGAGTGAATCCTGTTGCAACATATCAGATTCAGAAAATTGATTCTGATTATTTTAATGATATTTGAAAGATAGAAGCCGAAAATGGAAATAATCGAAAAGATCTAATATTCTAAATTATCTGATTTAAGCTGGTTGCTAATTTTAATTCAACTTAACACTAGTTACTCATGTAAAACTTATCAAGCGGTTAATTTAAACGAAAACACATGATATTCTCAGCAATAAATTAATTGCATTCGCCCGAAAAACTCCATAACCTCCACTCATGGCTTATATTCCAGCTCTTTGGCATTCCTGAAAT
>JBILGL010000080.1:0-11204 GCA_044351075.1 Isosphaeraceae bacterium
TTCTGGTTAATTACTCGGCAATCATCAGGCGATTGCAATTCACCGGCTGGCTTGTTGTCATTGCATCGCTGTTTATCTCAATGGTTTATTACCAAAGAACAAGCCGGAGCCGATTCCCTGAACACCTCGAAATGCATGTGCTGGCTGTCGAGCATGGTCTTGCAATTGCAATTCGATGGCCCGATGGCCAGAATTGGCTCTACGACTGCGGTCAGATGGGCTCGCCCGCTGTCGGTGAAAGAATCGTCGCCCCGGCACTCGCCGAGCTTGGAATACGGCAGATTGATCGACTCTTCATCAGCCATGCCGATGCCGATCATTTCAATGGAATTCAGGGCCTGATTGCTTCTGAAATGAAAATAAAGTCCGTCTGCACAACACCTCATTTCATACGAAGCCGACAGCCTGACGCCACTGAATTGAAAAATCTGCTGGCTCAAATGCAAATTCCGTTAGAACCACTCTCTGCCGGCGATATTCTGATGAATCAGGAATCATCGTTTGCTCGCGTCTTGCATCCATCACCTTCTTTTACAGAGTACAGAGCTGATAACTCTACCAGCCTCGTTATTGAAATTCAGGCAAATGGGCAGAATTGTATCTTAACTGGCGACCTTGAAGATCAGGGCCTTTTCGAAATGCAGCGCTATTTTGCTGACCATCTCCATGCGGCGGCACGCTCAGCCGTCATGATCGCACCCCATCATGGCGGCCTGACCAGTAATCCTGACTGGTTTTATCAGTCGTTTCGCCCTGAGGTTGTCATTTCAAGCCAGGCACGCGGGCGATTCGGGCAAGCCAAAGGTCTTGAATCAATGATTAAAGCCATTTCACCGGAGAGCCGCCTTTATATTACGGCAAGAGATGGTGCCATTGCAATGAAATGGAAACCCGAAGGAATTGTCATTTCAACTTTCCGCAATTATCAATTTGATTCAAATACGCCTGCCGGGAACCACCTTCTGGAAATCGGCAACGCCCGGGCCACCCAGGCTCTCCTCAATTCGCAATAAGCGATTGTATTTCGCCAGCCGTTCGCTCCGAGTGACTGAGCCGATCTTAATCTGACCACAGCCACTGGCCGTTGCCAATTCTGCAATAAATGTATCTTCCGTCTCGCCCGACCGGGCCGAAACCACCGCACCAAAACCGGCATTGGCCGCCAGAGCCAAGGCGTCAAGCGTTTCTGTCAATGTGCCAATCTGATTGAGTTTAATTAATACGGCGTTGGCCGATTGCATTTCAATACCACGTTTGATTCGCGCCACCTGAGTGGTGAAAAAATCATCGCCCACAAGCTGCACCTGCTCGCCCAGCTCCCGCGTGAGCATCTGCCAGCCGGCCCAGTCATCTTCTGCCAGACCATCTTCGATTGATCTGATCGGATAGTTTTTCACAAGATCTGCCAGAAATGCAATCATCGCTTCAGCAGGCATGGCCTGCTCGCCCAGCTCTCTCACAAAATAACCGCCCGTTTTGGAGTCGTAAAAATGAGATGAGGCCACATCAAGCGCAATGGTGACATCACTACCAGGCAATAATCCCGCCTTTTCAATCGCCTCAACGAGTCGATCAAGCGCCACCCGATTTGAATTTAAATTCGGCCCATAGCCGCCTTCATCGCCCACAAGTGCATGTGTTTCACCATGACTGGCTAAAACCTTGCCCAACGACCGATAGACTCTCACAATGCGCTCAAGGGCATCGCTGTAGGAACTGCAATTTTCCGGATAGATCAGAAAATCCTGAAATTCCAGATTTTTTCCGGCATGAAGCCCACCGCTGATCATATTGACCATCGGCAGCGGCAATTTCAATTCCGACTGATGATTTTCCAATCGATTGAGTTGAAACAAATGCTGAAATAATTCAATTTTCTGAATTTCCGCAGCAAGCGCTGCATTCGCCATGCTCACGGCCAGAATTGCATTTGCACCCAGGCTCGACTTTTGTTTTGTACCATCCGCATTAATCATCAGCGAATCAATCGACTTTTGATCCAGCGGATCCTTGCCGATCAAAAGCGGTGAAATGCAATCTCTGACATTCGACACAGCCTTCCGCACACCAAGGCCGCCATACCAGTCAGGGTCGCCGTCGCGCAGCTCCACCGCTTCATGAATACCGGTGCTGGCGCCTGATGGTGCAATCGCCCAGCCTCTATGGCCGCTGTTTGAATACAATTCCACTTCAACAGTCGGCCGGCCACGACTGTCAAGCACCTCTCGTGCCCTGATTTCGCTGATAATCGCCGTCATATTATTGATTCCTGCTCGCCAAATCCGCTGATCTGCTGAATTGAAACAATTTGATCTTTAATGAAAATATTTCAATCGCAATTGATTATTCCGGGCCCATTGATTTTCTCAGGCTGGCCAGCCCTTTGGCCCACATGCCACGAATGACCTTTCGACTCACACCAAATCGCTGGCCAATCGCTTCAAATGAAAGCCCTTCCACATGATAAAGCCAAAGCACTTCAGCCTGATCTGCGGGCAGCTTGGTGAGTGCATCTGCCAGAAGGACTGACGCTTCTCTGCGGCTGGCCGCTTCGCTCGGGCTTGTCTGGCTCAGAGTCAGAATTTCTGCCAGATTTGCTGCTCGGCCGCCAGGCTCAACGGCCAGACTGGCGAGCTGACCAAACTGCGCGGGATTAGCATCCAGAGGCCACACGGGCCCGCCGCCGCCACGCTTGGCCCGGCTGTGATACCGACCAAGGTCAGCCAGCTTCTGGGCGATCAGCCGACGCAGCCATCCGACAAGTGCCACCTCATCATTGCCAGTAAATGCAGGGAACTGCCGAATGACTTCAATCAGCGTTTCCTGAACGACGTCAGAAAGCTCCACTCGCTCGCGTAGCCTGGGCCCCAGACCGGTTCTGGCCAGCATCCGCAAATAGTTGCGATAAAGATCGCAGAGGTGCCCGAGTGCGTCGGTTTCACCGGAACGGGCTCTCGCCACCAGAATCATCGGGTCGTTCGTCTTCTGGTCAGGCTGCGAGGGTTCACTCACGACAGGCAGGCCCAAAAATGAGAGAAAGTTCGCAGGCAGCCCAGCTTCAGGCCACTCCGCGAACTTAGTCTTATTTTATCCGCAAGCGGGAAAGGAATGCAATCAGTCGATACGACGACCATTTCGGCGACGTTGTGAAATCAGTCCGAATGCAAAACCTGAGGCAATAATCATGAGAGTGGTTGGTTCGGGCACAGGCACGGGCGAAGCCGAACCAACAAGTGCCCAATTCAGGCTGGCGTCAGTTGTGCCGTTGGGCGAGATCAGGAAAGGCCCCGTGCCTGCCAGAAATGTCTGATTGCCGGGCACGCCACCCTTTACAACATCAACCCAGGGGCTGACCGGGTCAAACGAGGCAACGACATTTGAATAACCGGTACCGGTAATCATGCCGTTGAGTCGGCCCTTTAGCACAACCGGCTGAAGGTCGTCGCGATACCAGACATCATTGACCTGAAGTGCGCTTGGCAATACGGAAATGGAAAATGGCGTATTGGTGTATGTTGTCGAAATACCTTCGGGCAGCGGGCCGACCAGAAATTTGCCCAGAAATCGATTACCCGTTGTGCCCCAGATCGGGTCAGGCTGGCTCTGGTAGCTGATGGTATTAAACCCGCTGACTCCTTCATTCCCAACCTGCCCGGAGGTGGTGAAGCCAAAGCTCGGCACAGAGGCAATAGAGCCTGCTTGAAGGCTGCTGCATGTTGTGAAATGAAATGCAATTGAGAAGAGGATGGTGGGCAGAGCTGTGATTTTCAGCATTTTTGCCATGAGTTGATGACTCCCGCTGCATCGAAATGAAATAGGACTCGAATTTTCGAAAGACTGTTACGATCTTGCCTGAGCTCTGCAAAGATTGCATTCAGGCCTTGCTTAACGATGCTGCGGGATTGAAATCAATCCCGCTTCATCATGAATGATATCGACTCAAGACGGCTCGATCAGGCAACCTGACGACGACGGCGATACCAGACCAGACCAGCGGCCGAAAGGCCAAAGACAACGATCGAAGCTGGTTCTGGAACAGGCTGTACAACCAGCAGAGACTGAGCTGTCGTGCGGCCACCGTTCGTGGTTGAAGGGACAAGTGTCAGGGATGTATCCACATTCACCAGCGTATTGCTGTAACCATTCGTCAGAAAGGCTGGGATCGGAGTTGAATCAAAGCTCACCATAAGGTCTGACTGGCTGGAACCCGTTACAGAACCATTGATCTTGCCTTTCAGCACAATCGGCTGGTAACCGGAATCAATCGGCTTGCCATCCACCTGCGAAACCAGATAGGTAATCGAAAATGGTGTGTCTGCATAAGAAGTCGAAACACCACCAGGCAGAGCGGCAACCTGGAATTCACCAAGGCTGAAAGAAGATGGTGTTGTGAACTGAGCACTCGGAACACTATTAAAGCTGATCACTGGTGTGCCAGTAACGCCCGATGAATCAATCGTGCCGGATGTCGCATAGCTCATCAATACTTTTGATGACTGCGACGGACTGACATCGGCATTCGCGGCTGATGCCAGACTCAGTGCCAACGTGATTCCCGTCATCCATGCGCGTGATACGTTGAATATTTTCATAGCTTGCCTCTTAAACCTCCATGATTTCAGGCAATCAATCGTTCGAAATCGAACCGGTTTCAGGACCAGCCGAAGTCAACCGTCAGCAGATAAGAATGTCTGGCAACTTCCATGCAGACATCCGTGCCGCATCAGTTCACTTCAACTCGGCAGACCAAAAAACTCAGCCTGCGGTTGCCCCGAAGTTATCGAGGGAATAGTAGTCGCATCTGGAAAATTCTACAAGTGGAAAAATTTCTTTTTTCTGAAGTTTTTTCAAAATTGTTCCGATAGGTTCAATTTGGGATTGATCGAAGTCGCCCGGAATCAAAGCAGACTTTCAAGCACCAGCTTCAGCTTACGCACTTCCACTTCGGTCACAAAGTCATTTGTTTCAAGATCTTCGATTGATACCACAAGACCCCTTTTATAGCCATACCGCTCAAGCTGCGACACCAATCGCGTGTGTTCCAGCTCTCCCTGACCAATCTTCACCTGAAAGCCGCCGGCATGACGCGTTGAATCCCTCAGCCGACAATTCTGAACATAAGGATAAACTTCATCAAACGACGCACTCTGAAATGGCCCGTTGATGTAGTGGCTTGGATCAAGCGTTAAACCAACACCCGGATTCGCTTTACAGAAAGCGGCCGCTACCGCCGGGTCAGAAAGATGGCTCGTTGATGTCGTCGTCAGCGTGAAGACCACTCCATAGCGTGCAGCAATCGACTGATACTCCAACGCCCTTTTCAGCTCCTGGTCAATCGTCGCCTCCGACCGGTCAAAAGGCTCAATCGAAATAACGCCTACCATCATCGACTTGGCCAGCCAGCAGAACGACTCAAACTGCTGTCGCTGAACTTCCAAATCTTTTGTATCAAAGCGAATGTCAAACGAGCTCGGCATCAATGCCGACGTCGTTCGAATCACCTGCAATGCCTCGTCCAAATTCGAACAGACCCACGAAGGCTTGAGCTCCTGATGGTCTGTCGCTCCCCCAAAAACAAGCTCAACCCGGTCAAATTCCAGGTCTGCAATCTGGCGAGTCGCCTGCTCAAAAGGCTTGCTCGCATAACACAAAGTGCTACAGGCTACAAACATCCTGCCCTCCTGACAAGAAAAAGACGATTCTTATCAGACTGCCAGCCCTGTTCGCCTTCTGTTCAATCCCGGCAATCTTGCTCTATTTCCCTGCACAGCAATCGTTTAGGCGGAACAAGGCTGCATTCCTGCTTCATTCGTTAAAAACCATAATAACAAAAATTAACGGGTGATACGACGCTTCTCTGACTCATCCGACAAACTTCTGCTGATTTTCGTTCCTCTGTCTCGCGTCAGACCATTACTCAGGCGGAAAAAATCAGCCAGCCGCCGCTCCCGATACGCCTGCAATGCGGCCATCAATCGCCGACCCCGACTCCGATCCACACTGCTCTGCTCAACCGTCTGGGCTTCGCCGCCAGCCGATGTAGCCATCGGTCGGTTATCCACCAGCTCTTCATAGCGCGTCTGCACGATATCTTTCGCATCTTCAGGAACTTCCGTTGAAATTCCAAGCTCAGTGGCTCGCTCTGATTTGACCCCGATCCGACCCCAGCTATTGGGCGGAATGTTGAATAAAGGCTTACCCAGCTCCACCCCCCTGCCACCGATTTTTGTGATCTCAGAATCGATCACCCGAATTAACTCTTTTGGCATCGCCTCCGCCGCGTGCAGGCCCACCTGCACCCGAAACGGCAACGCATTGAATACAACCAGAGTCCACGACTCAGGCCCGCCATAAATCCTGGCTGAAACACCTTGCAGCATTGCCCCGGAACCAGCCGGCACAACCCCCTGCCCATCCAGCGATTGATACTTCTCGGCAAACACCTTTAACTGGGCCGGCTGACTCTCCACCACTTCATGATCAACAATCAAAAGATTCGGCTGATTCTGCGCAAGTCTCGATGTTAAAACACCCTGCAAATAGCTATAACGCTCCCGGCCAAGCCAGCCCGCTGCTGCCCCATCCGGCTCACCCACGCCAAACCAGTGGCCATCGGCATGCCGCCCCTTCATCGCACGCACCAAATCCGGATGGTCAACCACCTCAGCTTCCATCTCAGCGCGACTTAAAGTCTGCGAAATGATCAGCTTATAATGTTCAGTCACCGACCAGGCCTCTGGCTCAAAACCGACCTCACGCCAGGCCACCAATGGCGATACCGCCGTCTTTTGAATCTCTGAAAGCTCGTCAGCAGAAGTGTTTACAGAAGCGGGTGGCGCAGCAAATGTCATCTTCTGACCCGTTTCCCGATCAAGATTCGCCGCCAGCGAGCCATAAAATGCCGCCACCTTTGTGCTTCGCCACTTCAGCCAAGGCATCAGCCCCGTCGATTTCACAAACCTTTCCCGCTTCTCATCCGTGTCAAGCGATGCCGATAACTCTTCACTAATCTTGATTTCCTGCACAAATCGCCGGAATGTCTCAGCCGACAGCTGGCTCAAAAGCCCGCCCGGCAACGTTTGCCCCACAACCAGTGGCATAAAAAAACCGCTGCAAACCGGTTTCCCATCCGCTCCCACCACCTTCATCAATGCCACGGCCCGGCCCACAAAATCCGTCTTTGCCTTCTCCGACCTTAATTCATCAAACAATACAACTTCCTTCGATTTCTGATCCTGTGATAAATCAGCAAGCAACTCAAACCAAATCTCAATGCCATTTTTCTTCAACCCAATCGCCAGTTCCTGACCAAATTTCCAGCGATCACTTCCAGCCACATCAGGCAAAATCATCCGCCGGCAACCACTCGCCACCAGCTTTTCGACCAATCCATCAGCCGAAGGCTGGCTCAGTCGCCACACACTCAAATAACGCTCTAAATCCTTTTCAGTCAGTCGAATAACAAATACGTTCCGCCCCTCTTGCTGCACTCCCGCAGCCGGCACTTCCACAGGCTTCGTAAGAGTCACGCCATTCTGCTGCGCAACCAGACGCCCGAACGCACCCGCCATTACAAGCGTAAGTATCAATACAGTCAAAAGATAGCGACGGATCAAACTCAATTTCAGGCTCCGCCTCTCATCTCCGACAATCTGACTGATCGGAAAATTCCACTCTCTACTTATCGACAACATCCAAAAAATCAATCACTCAAAAATCGAAACTAATATAGCTTGAATCAGAAAATATAAGCATAGCCTCACACCAGAGAAAACCAGGCGGGAGTTGATTGCATCGATTCAACCATCTGGATAAAGTAACTTGAAACAACGGCTCGCTTCAAACTTGCACCACCCTTCCAGAAAACAGGAATCTTCTGCCATGAACCCATCACGTCGTCAGGCCATTCGCACTTTTGCTGCCGCTGCGGCCGCCGGTGCCACCTGGTTTGAAGCTTTCAGCGCTTCGGCCCGCGCCGCCACTCATATTGATTTCGCCGGAATGCCGATGGGCATTCAGTCCTACAGCCTCCGCGGCTTCGACGCCGACAAGGCCATGGACATCATCCAGAATAATCTCGAATTGCATTACATCGAAATGTTTCGGGCCCATTACCCGATTACGACCGACTCAGCGGCCATCGCCACCATGACGGAAAAGCTGAAGAAGCATGAACTTAAGCTGACTGCGCACGGCGTTCAGGCCTTCACGGCCGATCATGCCAAAAACGAAGAGTTTTTCAAATTTGCCAAGGCCGCCGGCTTCAAGAATCTCTCCGCCGACCCCACGCCCGACTCGTTTGACAGCCTCGAAAAGCTCGTTAAACAATATGATCTCCGCATCGCCATCCACAACCACGGCCCTGGCCACCGCTACAACAAAGTGGCTGACTGCCTGAAGTCTGTTGAAGGCCGAGACAAGCGCATCGGCTTCTGCGCCGACCTTGGCCACTTCATTCGCTCAGGTGAAGACTGTGTCAAACTCCTGCATGAAATGAAAGGCCGCGTCTGGGGCGTGCACCTCAAGGATTTCGATGCCCCGAAGAAAGACGCCCATGGCGTCGTTCTCGGCAAGGGTCTGCTCGATGTCGCCGGCGTTTTCAAAGCCCTCAAGGCCATTGAATTCCCTGCCGACGGTGCCCTCTCGCTGGAATACGAAGAAAATCCGAAAAACCCCATCGGCGAAATTCAGGAATGCATCGCCGTCGCCGCCAAAGCCGCCAAGACTTTGGCCTGATCGCGTTAAAAAAGCGGACTGGAAATAAATAACACGAAAGAGGCAGAGATTTTCATCCCTGCCTCTTTTCATTTTATTTTTCTGACTTGTAATCAGCCAGACCGGTCAGTCAACCAGCTTGCCCTGAATCGTGACTTCCACAGGCGGCTGACCTGGCAAATTCGTATGCACCTTCAGCACCCGATTGATTTCGCCCTTCTCCTGCAATTTTGACGGAAGTACGTTCACCGTCAAAACATGCAGCGCCTTGGCCTGGGTATCGCTTACAACCAGCTCGACCGCTTCGTCTGCACCTTCAACACCCGTTACAGTAAACGGTTGCGACCCCTTCAACACAAATTTGCCCTGAGCGGCCTTGTCAGACTTCGCCTGCAAATTCCCCACACTCACCGCCTTCGGTGTCACCGTCAGGGCACCCATCACCTGCCCTGTCATCAGCACAGGAATCGCCGGATTGTTCGGGTCATTCGTATGCACAAAAAGATCATTACGAATCACACCCTCAGGCGCGTCTTTCCGCAATGTCACCTGCAGCTCATAGCTCACGCCCGTTGTCGTTCGGGCCAGCTCGACCAGCTTGGCATCAATTCCCTTCACATTGCTCGAAAGCTTCATGGCACGCCAGAGCGGCGAGCCTACTCGATCAATCTGAATACTACGTGTAACTTCCTGACCAGTCACCGTATAGCCAAAATCAATCGTGCCCGGATTCAGCACAATATCGCTCTGAATGTCAGAGCTCACCGCCAGCCGCACTTCAGCCTGCCGGCCGCTGGTCGTCATGACTGTCACAAAGAGAATCGTCGCCTTATGGCCCACAAAATTCGTGGTGTCCATTCGGGCTTCAATCGTCGCCCGCTCACCCGGCTGCACAAGCGTCTTATCTGATGCACCACTGGTGCAACCACAGGAAGGACGCAGACTGACAATATTGATTGGCTCATTCAGCGTGTTCGTCATGTAAAACGGATAACGAACCGTGGCGCCGCGGGCCACAGGGCCCCAGTTGTGGCTCAGCTCGCTGAACATCGGGTCGGCCCACGACTGAGCCATCGCCGAATTGCCAGCAAGTGTCAAAATCGCTGAACAAAGAGCCGCCAAAAGCCAAAGGCGACGCAACATGGGAAGATCCTCCGTGACCCAATTCGTCCGGCCAGTGCCTTTCATGTCTCTATCAGACAGACACTTGCCACACTATGAAACTGGCCGTTCGGGCCAGTGCATGACAATCCATATCAATATCAATCGGCTCATTCCGTAATAAAACTTGAATTTTCGTCACTCCTTCAGCCCAATTTTCATGCACAAAACTCATAGATTATGGCTGACTGATCGTCTATACTCGAACAGAGATTGGCCGGAAGACGCGACCGCCCAATCTTCCACCCCAACGCCATTTTCTGACCTTCTCATTTTATTGCCAGGTAAGTGTCACATGCTTCGCCGCGACTTAATCAAATCGTCGATCTTTTCGCCCCTCGCATTTGCAACGGCCACACTTGCCAATCAGACAAATTCAGACGGTAAATTTCCACCCATCCGCCAGATCACCAAAGGCCCAAAATATCACTGGTTTGGTTATTACGACAAATTGCAATTTTCAACTGATCATAAACTCGTCTTATGCAATCAGTCAACTTTTGAAAATCGATCGCCAGGGCCCGACGACGAAATCGCCGTCGGCATGATTGATATCAGTAAAAAAGACGAATGGATTGAGCTGGGCAAATCTCGCGCCTGGTGCTGGCAGCAGGGCTGCATGCTTCAGTGGCTGCCGGGCAGCGACCGCGAAGTCATCTGGAATGATCGGGATGGCGACCACTATGTTTGTCATATTCTCGACATTCACAGCGGCCGGAAAAGAACCATACCACACCCCATCTATGCCCTCAGCCCTGATGGCTCATGGGGCATTGCTCCCAGCTTCAGCCGCCTGGCCGACATGCGGCCCGGCTATGGCTATGCCGGCGTGCCCGACCATTTTACAAATGATTTGGCACCTGAAGAAGTCGGCATTTTCCGAATCGACTTGAAAACAGGCGAACAGAAACTCCTGATTTCTCTCGCCGATGTCGTCAAAAAATTCCCCTTTCAATCGAAAAACCCAGCGCGAGATAAACACTGGTTTAATCACCTTCTGGTCAATCAGGACGGCTCTCGATTCGTCTTTCTGCACCGCTGGCGGCCACCTGAAACCGGCCACCTCACACACATGATCTCAGCCAGCCCCGATGGCAGCGATTATCGCGTTTTGATCGGCTCGGGGGCCGTTTCGCATTTCATCTGGCGCGACTCAAAATCAATCCTCGCTTATGCGAAACCCAGAGAAAATATGAATTGGGGCTTTTTTGTATTTCAAGACAGCCCTGAATTGCAATATGAAGAAATCGGCAAAGGCATTCTCACCAGCGATGGCCACTGCACCTATCTACCTGGCAATCGCTGGATTTTAAATGACACCTACCGCG
>JBILGL010000539.1:0-3343 GCA_044351075.1 Isosphaeraceae bacterium
ATTCTGGCCAGAGTTTTGGGCCTGCTGGTTCTGGCCTTGCTGGCCACCCTGTTTTGATTGGGCCGTTTGCTCTCCCTGCTGATTCTGGCCTTGTTGGCCGCCTTGTTTTGCTTGTGCGGACTGCTGGCCTTGTTGGTTCTGCCCCTGCTGGCCACCTTGTTTTGACTGGGCCTGCTGGCCTTGTTGGTTCTGGCCCTGCTGGTCGCCTTGTTTTGACTGAGCCTGTTGCCCCTGCTGGTTCTGCCCCTGCTGGCCGCCTTGTTTTGATTGGGCCGTTTGCTGGCCCTGCTGGTTCTGCCCCTGTTGAGACTCTTTGCCCTGCGGCTGATCGTTGGCCTGGGCCTGGGCTCCGGGCTGGTTATTCTGCGGCTGATTTCCAGCCTGCGCCTGACTTCCCGGCTGGTTCGGCTGGTTGGGCCGATTCTGCTGAGCACCCGGCTGATTATTCTGATTCTGCTGGGCGCCCGCTCGGTTATCAAGGTTGCGGTTGGCCCGGTTCAGGGCTTGTTCGGCCTGTGGCACCGGGCCACGCTGAAGCTGGGCCAGCGACTCTTGAAGGGCCTTCATCTGCTCGGCCGCTTCGGGATTTTGCAGCTTCAGGTTCTCCAGATCATTCATGAATCTTTCGACCTTCTGCCCCAAACCATCAGCCGGGTTGTTGATCCGGTCGCCGACCTGCCGCTGAATCTGCTCAGCATTCTGCAATTCCTGCTTGGCTGGGTCATTGAGCTCGCCGCCGGTCTGGGCCATGGTGCGCTTGGCATCGTCCACCGGGCGATTGGCCTGCTTCTGCATGGCCAGCACGCGTTCGGTCTCTTCGCGAATCTCGCGACGCTGGTCTTCCATCTGTCGGGCCGCTTCCTGCGGCGTAATCACCCGAAGCCTGATTTCACGGCTCTTGCCGACATTCGGGCCCTTGGGCGTCTTAAAATCGGTAGCCTCCACCGTCAGCGTAATCATGCTGCCGGGCGTGAGCGAAAGTGGGGTCATGTCCCACTTCTCTTCGATTTTCTGTTTTTTAACCAGCGGCTGGCCTGGCACGGCGGCGAAGAGGCTGCGGGTGACTGGTGCGGCAGCCTCGCCCGAACTCATTGTCAGGACGTATTTCAGCTCAACTTTGGCAATACCGAAATCGTCTTCGAGGTCGAGCCGGATGGGCACGATCGCCTGAGGCGTGATTTCACGATCAGCCGCCGGCTCTTCCAGCACCACTCGCGGAGCGGTATCAATAATGACCTGTTGATCAAGACGCCCCTGATCTTTAGACGTAAAGCCTTCAGAATCCGTCAGATCAAATGAAATGCCCGTCGCACCCGTCACCGGCCAGAGAACGGAGAGATTCTGGCGGGCTGTGTCCAGCTCAATGGCTGGGGCTTTCTGGCCTGAATCACTGAATTTTAATGAAGCGGCGGAGAGCGTTTTCGTCGCCTTGGCCGTTGCTGTGACGACGCTTCCTTCAACCGCCCTGACCTGTGCCGAGCCGGGGGCCAGTGTGGCCGCTGCAAGGCCGGTGTAGGCCGGTGGCTCAACCTTGATCACAACGTCGCCAAGTCTTGGCGGAGTCACGGCTTCGATCGATTTTGGATCGGTCAGGTCGTCGCCGCCGCGCACCCGAACCCGAAAAGACTGGGTGACCGACTCAATCCGGCCACGAAATTCACCATTTTCCAGAATGCGCAGTGGCTCTTCCGCCTTCTCGCCATCGGCAAATGTGAATTCAGCTACGGCATTGGCCGGAATTTTATAGCCTTCCTCCACTTTCACCACCAGCGACCATGGCTCACCAATGGCAACCTTAGGAGGGGCCTCTACCCAGGCAAACTGGGTCGCCTTGGGCCACTGTGGGCCACCGAGCGGATTAAAAAAGCGGGCCATCGCCAGCTTGCTGGAGCTGGGGCCAAGAATAATGCTGAAGATCGCCAGCGCGAGGGCCACACCCAGATATTTCAGGCTCTCGCGTGCCGGTTTGGGGTCAATCGCTTCGGCAAAATTGATTGAACGAACTTCTTCAAACGCCTGATTAATCACATGCCGACGCAGCTCGGGCGAGGCGTTATCGCCGGTGGTCGCCGAGTCGGGAATCTCCATAAACTCAATCGCCGACGCCAGCCGATCCTGCAGGCCCGGCCACCTCTCTTCAATTCGAAGGGCCAGCGAGAGGTCGTTAAAACCGACAAGAAGAGGCCGCAGAACGAAGGTGCGGAAGGCCCAGCCCAGGCCAACGATCGCCGCCAAAAGCTCAATCAGGCGAATCGGCGAGGCAAGATGGATCAGCCAGTCCGCCCAGCCGGCCACCAGCAGGACCACCAGGGCCAGCCCCAGCAGACGCGCCAGGCCATAAGTCGCAAGAATCAGACGGACGCGGCCACGAAGGGCGGCAATTCGACTCAGCAGGTCGTTCCGGGTCATGATCGGCTACCCCTCCTCCGTCTTGCTATCCCCCGCGTCCGGTTCACGCGGAACAACACTCGTCGTGATCTTTCTATCTTCTTATATTCTATACCATTTCGAGCTTGCGTCTCAAGAGCCACTCAGCCAGCAGTATTATCAGGAATAATACCAGTATCGGCCAACTATTCCAGAGAGGAATAGGAGGGTCCGTATCAAGCGGCACTTTGGCCGGCGGCGGCAGATTCGAGATGAGCGTATCCAAGCCCGCCGCTGTGAAGAACTTACCGCCGGAAATGCGGGCGGCCTGCATTAATTCGTCGCGATTCATGCTCGGCTTGGCCCGCTCGCTTGCCGGGGGCTCAATCACAAAGATGGAAGGCAACACGGGCGGATCTATCACCGGCGGAGGCAGGAGGCGAGCAGTGTAAGAGCCTTCCGTCAATGTGTTTATGGATGTCTGGAAGAGATTTTTGGAACCCGTCACTTTGGGCAGATCGACCACTTTGGGGGCCTGGCCGGGGCGAGCCAGCTCGACTTTGACATTCCCAGCCGCCGGGGCAAGCGATTGATTCACGAATTTCACACGAAGCTGCACCATATCGCCCCGCTGGTAGCGGGCACGATCGGCCTGAAGCTCGGCCTGCCGGTTGCCCGTCAGCTTATTGCGGGCCATGAATCGCATGAGCTGTATCCAATAGCGGCCAAAGTATTTATCGCCGGAACGGAAACGCCATCGCCAGGTGTCGTCAAAGGCTTGATAATAGACCTTGCCAGAGCCGGCAAACTGATAGACCAGAAGGGGCAGTGGGCCATCGCTGCCGGTGGCGGTGGGGTGTTCGGCCAGGGTGACGGCGGCGGGCTTGAGCCGGGGGGCTTCCATATACCAGTAAAGTTCCGGCAGATTTTCCCAGATGGATAGGCTGGAGGATTCGTCGTTGCCGAAACGGAAGAT
>JBILGL010000081.1:0-11170 GCA_044351075.1 Isosphaeraceae bacterium
TTGCACGTGAGCGACACATAGCGGAAATAATAAAATCAATTGAGCCTGATGGATCGAAATGGAAAAAATACGTGAGGATACTTAGCCCAATGCTCTGCGCGGCATAGAAATTTGCGAAAGTCGAGTTCTAATAGAATGAACTTTAAAATGCTCAGAGTGATGTGAAAATGCCAGTTTTTCCTTAAGCGAACTTCATACAAGAGCCAAGTCAACTTCTTGGCTTGACTGCTCGAACGCCGATTGAATCGCCCATATTTCCCAGTCACTCGTGCCATTTGTTTGATTTTCGTTTCTGCTGCATAATTGCAAATGTAATAATCGACATCTGTCGAATTCTCTATCGATCCTATTGATGAATAAACCTTTCTGAAAGCCACTTTCCACGCGTGATTCAAATTCAATCAACACCCATTCATAAAACCGTTCGCTATTTCTCTTTGAACCACAACTAAGCCTCTTCTATTGGTCATCCGCTATTGGTCATCCGCAATTCGGTTGAAGTGTTCCTGCGTGAATCCAAACTTGGGGTCAAAATAATACTTTTCATCACCGGCCACCGCAATCATATAATTTAAGCAGATATTGATGATTTTAATAAATAATATAAAATTGAAATTAGACTCAAATCGGGTCAAAATGAGCTTATGACAGACTCTATTAAATTTAAACCAAGAAAAGCTGAATGCTGCTTATTAATTCTAGGCCAAACTTAATTATCTGCGATCAGTTGACATCTTTTACAATTACAGGTTTAATAAAACTTGTGTGAATTCGTAATTTTTGTAACAATTTTTGCAATTGTCAGAACGTCTTCGAATAGATACTCTAAATATCGATCAATTATTCAGTCGGTAATGTTTTGAACATCCGACCAGAATCAAACTCTATGAAACAGGAAGATGACGCAAATGATGGCATGGCAGAAATTATCTCAATTCAAATATTATCAATATCAAATATTAATATGTTTTACCATGATTCTTCTAAATCCGAGTAAATTAACAAAGCTACACGCCGATTTCGTAAACCTCAGCCCAAATACAGTTGGTTATTATACGGCTGATCCAAATTTTGCTTGGAATGATACAACAAGCATGGGCCAAATATCCTCGACCACACTGATTGGTAGCACTCAAGGGCTTCTAGCGAATAAGGAACATCGTACATATATGATTTTCGACACATTCCAGGCGAATTCTGGAATTCTCAGTGCATCAATAAATATTGGTATATCTTGGTGGACAAATTCACGAGGCGGCCTTCCTTCCGTTCCAAACTTTAAACTCTGGGTTGGTCAACCTCAGGGATTTTCCGCTGCTGATTTTGCATCGCCTCATCCAATGTACAGTGATAGCGGACGGCTACTTTTCGACGCACTTTCAGACAATTCGCTTGGAAATGTCACCGTAAACGCAGCACCGAATACAACTGGCTTTGGCAGTGTCATTTGGTACACAGTTAACCTACCATTAAGTTTCGTTGCAAAATTTAATCAGGCTCAAACAGGAGGAGCTCGATATGTTACGCTCTCTCTCACAGCCGACAATGCATATATCAACAAAGCCGAAATTACTCAGGTTTCACCCAATGGCTCGTATCTCAGAGTAAATACATTCTCAAGTGTCCCAGAGCCATTTTCAGTTGTCAGCCTTGGTTTGGGTATTGCATTTGCTGTCGCTGGTTCACGCCGGAATTACTGCTAAATTATTCAGGCTTTCAAGGAATTGAACTGTTGATGCAGACTCTGGTTATCCTTCAAGTGGGTTTTTTGGGCGAATCTTGACGCAAACCGAGCATGCGATTGAGAGCCCAAGCCCGGTCGGGATCCGCCGAGTTATGTAAGGGTGGAAACGGACAGAGCGGAATACTATCAGATGGTTCACTCAAAACTTCCGCAACCGTGGTGCCCTTAAAAGCGTTTTCCACCATAGCCAGAGCCATATCCATGCGGGCATGAAGTGGGCAGAGCGTCGAGCCATGCTCGGAGATTCCAAGCGGGCAGGTTTTAATCCGTTGGATTGGCTCAACAGCGTTAACAACTTCCAACAAAGTAAGGTTTTCAGGCGATTTTGAAAGAGTGATTCCGCCTCCAAGCCCTCGCTGGCTCTTGACCAGGCCCGCTTTACGCAAACCACTTAATATCTTTGCCAGATAAGCCCTTGGCACATGAGTCGCATCAGCCACTTCTTCCGTGGTACTTGCGTTGGGAGCCTGTTGAGCAAGGTGCACAATCGCACGTAAGGCATATTCAACTGTCTGTGTGAACATTCTTTATCTCTCACCGATTGTTTCAAGTTATAGATAAATATATCCACTAGTCCAGCAGTAGAGGCAATACTTTTTTAATAAATTTAGATCGGTTAACAAAAAATAATGAGCAGCAACTTTCAAAACTTCATATCCGATGTCAGTTAATAAATAACTTAGATCAGAAATAGAACAGATTCCGACGATTCAATAAAGATTATGAAGAAAGGCACGGCTTTAATCCGCTGTGCCTTTCATTTTTCAGTTACACCAAGAATTATTTATTTCTTGGGTGCAACAAAGGATTTACCTTCTTCTTCCGCAATAGCATCGTCCTGCTTTTTGATCTCCGCCTTTTCGGCGTCGGTCAGTGGTTTGAGCTTGCTTGGGTCAGTTGTAGTCTGGGTTCCAGAGCCGCAACCGGCAAGCAGAGCACTGATGATAGCGGTAATCAGGAAATTCTTGAAATTCATTGGTGTATCTTTCTCTTTGGTTGATCTAATCAATAAGAATCAGCGCTAATTGGTTCGTTGTCATCAATCACGCATAGTTTTCGGTGAGTGCTGGCATCGACCGTGAATTTGATGAATTTCACTGAGCCATCTGCAAAAACGGCATTGGTCCCACCTGGGTGTGAGCTGCCAAACATTCGTCGCCAGAGAGTGCTGCCAGTTGTTCCGTTTGGTGGAGTCCCACAGATACCATTCAAGGCTGGAGCAGCAAAATCGCTGATGGGTACAAAGTGGTATCGGATAACGCACTCATCCCAACCAGCGTTATTCCAACGTTCATTATCGCCACCGTCAGTTCCATGTCGGCTGGGCGGCAGGCACTTTTCCCCGGCAAGGATCGAATTCGAGGTGCCATCGGTAAAGTCAGAAAGACGGCGTTTTGCACCACGTGCGCCCCAGACGATCGCGCCCTTACGTCCACCAGTATTACCCAGATTAACAGGGGTGCGTTCATCTGCGATCGGCTTCAGACCGTTCGGAGGTGCAGGCACAAATTGATCAGTATTAAAATTACTGCTGGTGCATTCGTAGAACTGACCCTGGTAGAAACCGGCATTACCAGCATAATCAGATCGATAAAATGGAGTTGTGCCATAGCCCTGAACAGCACGGCGAGTAGGGCAATAAAAGCTGGCGATGCCAACTCGGGCTACATCGTCTTCGCCATTGAAGTTTGTAGGGCGACCGGTATGGATAGCAGGGCGGTCAAAATTTGCCAAATTATAAACCTGCTGCTGTTCCATATATGGCATAATTTTGAACCAATGGCTCCAACCACTTGGATGAGCAGCGTTGCAGCAAGTCGTTGCTCCATAGGAAGTACCAGGAGTTTCATCATAATTATAACCACCAGGCTGTGGTGCGCCCGCTGTGGTCACAGCATTGGGGTCACCATCATGTGGACCAGTTGGAAAGTGACTGTTGGCACTTTCGAAATTCATAAAACCAAGTCCAATCTGCTTCAGGTTATTGACGCACTGAGCACGACGGGCGGCTTCACGGGCTGATTGTACTGCGGGCAGAAGAAGAGAAATCAGGACGGCAATGATCGCAATCACTACCAAAAGCTCAATAAGGGTAAAACCCTTGTAACGAGTTCTTTGATTAGCTAGCATCAGCAAATGACTCCAAAATGAGAGTGATTAATTTCCAATAACGAGTTTGGAAATCGTTGGCTTTAATACTGTAAATGAACGATTTGTGCTCTTAATGAAATAATTATAAAGAAAGAAAGAATTAATTAAACTTCATGATAACTGAAGAGGAAACGCTAGCGGAATTCGAGTAAATTCATTTATTGTCAATAATTCCTTCATCTAAAATTTACAATCTTATGGAATTATTTATGCCAAGGAGAAAATGCAATGCGAAACAGAACTATCTTTTTTGTGGTTGTTTTCATAAATGTTCTTACTGGACTTATCCAGGTTCAGGGTGAAGACGTAGAAAATCCTCAATATACAAATTGGTCTAGATTCCCAGTTGGCACTTCGGTAACCACAAAAGATCAGGTTATTAAGGATAACAAGAGTATTACGACGATAACCACAACCAAGCTGATCTCCAAGACGGAGAAAAATATAATTCTTTCTACCGTTGTATCAAGCGATGCTACTGGTATGCTCGTCACAAACGATCCATGGGAAAAAGTAATTAAACGCCAGTTTCCACTCCTACCTGGCGTTGATAAAACCAAAATCGGAAGGCCTCAAGGCACAATTGCCACAGGCATGGAAACTATCGAAATTCTCGGCAAAAAATATCAGTCCGAATGGTATGACATAAAATCATCGACCGAAGCTGGCCCAGCCATAACTAGGACATGGATCAGTATGGACATGCCCGGTATGGTAATCAAGTCATCAACTGAAGTGAAAAATGCAAATAGAAAAACATTACTTGAAGTTACTGAATTGAAAATACCCTGATTAAGTTCAATTTGCTAATAAACATTTGCAATTGGGAGCAGAGAAATGAATATGATTCTAATTAATTATGAATAAAAAGTTGTTTTTTGATTAATCCGAAATAGTACAAAATTTGTCACGATTACAAATACTATAAAAATTCGCCGCACATTACTCCGCCGAAAGCACCCAGCAAAACAGCAGTTCCCATCTGATCATTCGGCTTGGACTTCCATTCCAAAATGAAAACCTCAGGTGCAAAATGGCCTGCTGCATAGCCGAAAAGCCCACCCAGGAGCATTCCGGCCAAGGCACTTGCTGAAATGTCAAGAAAAGTACATGCAACACTGATTTTCATTGTCTGATGCTATATTCGTGCGATTAAGCCACTGATTTTATGTGATTTTCAACTTCCAATTTGCCAGCTCTGGCATTTGCTCATGACGTGTCAGGTCAAAATGAAGTGGCGTAACGGTCACATAATTATCTGATAGTGCCGTGACGTCCGTTTCAGGCCCTTCCAGATGATACGGCGGTTGATAGGTCATCCAGTAATAGGTTCGCCCGCGTGGGTCTTTTCGTTTCTCGAATCCTTCGCCATATCGGCCAATTCCCATTGGTACGATCTTCACGCCTTTCGGCTCGCCGCGCAGATGGCTGGGGAGATTTACATTAAAAAGACTGCCACTGGTCGGATTTTTTGCCAGAATCTGCTCGATCACATCCACACCAATCCGAGCAGCTCGCGGATAATCAAAATGTTCGGCAAATTCCAGGCTAACTGCAATCGATGTGATACCGAAAAAAGCTCCTTCGATGGCTGCGGCCACTGTGCCGGAGTAAAGCACATTGATGCCCGAGTTTGCCCCGGCATTTATGCCGGAAACGATCAGATCCGGCGGCTTTTCCAGCAGTTCATAAACGGCCAATTTTATACAATCGGCCGGGCTACCTTCCACAGACCAGCCAAGCGGTGTACCATCGGCATCATCCACAAGTTTGGTGATCAACGGGTCAAGAATGGTGATTGAATGGCCAACCCCCGACTGTTCCATGTGCGGGGCCACCATCGTCACCCGGCCCAAACGCGACAGTTCTTTGCGAAGGGCCCGGATTCCCGGAGCAAAAACCCCATCGTCATTAGCCAACAGGATTTCCATTGGGTATGCCCTTGTTTAACTTGAACTCGTGCGAGGCGAATTGCGGCTGAGATCATACAACTGACTGAATCGTAATCGCCCGATATGAATCAAGTCAAGTTATACAAAGTTATCTACAAATGTTCACTAAACCAATTTCATAGCCAGTTTCGCACCAACCAAAGCTAAGGGAATCGGTAGAATTACACCACCAAGCATCATCCAAAGCGGATGCGGGATCATCATCAGATTCAGCAAAACCGCAACGAGCATGACAATTCCGGTGAAGCGAGCGGTCGTTCGCTCTTTAGAGACCAGCATCGCCACCAGCCCAGAGACTAATGAGCCAATCCCCCAGCCTACGACCACACTCGCCTTGGCCGCTTCGGGTACAGCATCCATGTATTTTTTCAAAGAGGCTGGGCTGTTCGGATCCAAAACAAGACCTTCCGGTGGCGGCCAAATGGCGTGCCCAGCTGATTCTGCTAACATAATGACCAGCGAGCCGGCGGCAATTCCTATAACAGCCGCGATGATGGAACGAACCATTTTGCAGACCTCTTCTACCGATTCCGCTTCATTCTCTATTTTCCGAATCAGCCTGACCTTATTAGAATAATTATTTGTGTATTGATCGGAAAAGCGGTAATGACCGGCCAGATTGAAAAATGCAGACGGAAAGAAATTGAAAATGCGAACAATCGTCTCTCTTTTGGCCGTTGCGTTGATTCTCAACATCGTTGGCTGCGACGAACCACGTACAGCTACGCCAGCCGAAAAGGCCTCGATGGCCAAGGCCAAAGCGGCAGCGAAGGATCAAGTAAAACCACGTGAAATTATTGGCAAAACCACAAGCGACATTCGCGACATGCAGGCCGAACAGGCCAAAGGTGCCGTAAAGGCTGACAATGAAGGTGCTGTGAGGAAAGAGATCTTTGCACCTTCGAAATATTATGTAGTTTCGATTGACCGCATCGCGGCGATGAACGTCAAACATGCGATTGATCTTTATCAGGCCGAGACTGGGGCCTATCCGAAAGACTATAACGAATTCATGCAGAATGTCATTAAGAAGGGTCAGCCGGACGAAATTCGCCTTCCTCAACTACCCTACTATCAGGAATATTCTTATGACGCTCAAAAACATGAACTCGTTGTGCTGGAGTATCCGGCCCGAAAAGCCGCAGTTGAACAGCAGAAACGTTGATCAAACTTTCATACAAAGTCAGCCTGAATTCAGCGAATCCCCACAATGAACGAACGGATTTCGCAAGATAAAGTACGCAATGGCCAAGCTATAACCGAAAGTTATTCCGGGCGACGTTTTATCATTGGGCTGATTATTGCCGTTCTGAGTTTCTGGGCACTCATTTGGCTCGGTTTTAACCAGTGGCGGCAAGCCTATTTGAAAAAAGCTGAATTCGGCCGGCAAATTGCCAGACAAATTCGACCTTTGGTTGATTGTCGTCCGGAATTTATGAAAGCGTCGGAATGGGAAGATGCTGTCGATCATTTTGAGGCGATGCTGATCGCCGTGACTGGCTCAAACCTAATGGGTCAAAATCAGTTACAATCGCTCGATGCAGAAATCAAACAGTTAATGGCTGAATGTTCGAGAAATCACGATAAATCGCCCGAATTCATCCGTGATTTCTGGAACTCACTATTTCAACGAACCGGCCCGACAACAGAAATTTTCGGTCGTCCTCATTTATTCAAGCGGTGATTGCGGTAAATATAAACGGACAGGCCCGGAGAGGTTTTGGAAAACCGCCCCGGGCCGCCGTCTCGTCGTAGCAAACCGCAATGATGCACAACTCAAGAAGTGACGAGATGGATCAAGGATAGTTTATAGTGTTTTTAGCTTCTCTATTCCCGACACCGTAGTAATCACTTCGCCATTCCTCTTCACAACCAAATCATAGCTGATCAATTAAAAGAAGGCAGGAAAAATCTCTTTCACTTTTGCTGCTGACAATGACTTTAAGGAATCACCAAACAAACTTGCCTGAATTGATTCTTCTACGTGGTCGTTTAATATCACGCCGACGTTATATTTTGAAATCCAAACGTGAAAGTTGTTTTGATGGAAATGCCGATGGCTGACTGAAACATGCATTATCTATGAGACTTAAAAGCTATTCCGGAAAGGAACTTAATTGACAGAGGATAATTCCTCATGACAGATCGAAACAGGCGTGGTATTTTAGATTGATCAAGACGTTCAAATCATTCTCAATGCAAAACATGACAAAAAGGAAAACGCGCATGATGCCCACGCATCCGCAGAAAGCCGACCGCCGCGAATTTCTGGCAACTACCGCCGCGACCGTTGGCACCATTGCCCTAAGCAGTTCATCAACAGCCAAGGCAGCCCCAGGCCGTTCGAACTTGCCGGCATCGGCCACTGCCAGCGTAACGCTGGGCCAAACTGGCATCAAATGCAGCTTGGTGGGCATGGGCACCGGCAGCCATGGTTCCGGGCAAGCCTCAAATCAAACCCGGCTCGGTATTAAAGATTTCACTCGCGTTGTGCGTCATGCTTATGACAACGGGATTCGACTCTTTGACGTGGCCGATCAATATGGTTCGCATGTCTATTTGCGTGAAGCCCTTAAAGGACTGCCACGCGACAGTTATGTGATTCAAACCAAGACCCATGCCACCAAAGTAGCCGATGCCCGGAGTCATATCGAACGATATCGGATGGAGCTGGGTGTGGATTATCTGGATATTGTGCTGCTGCACTGCATGCAGAAAGCCGAATGGCCGGTGGAAAACGCCGGTTCGATGGATTTTCTCATGAAAGCCCGCGAGCAGGGGCTGATTCGTGCCCACGGCACAAGCTGCCATGGCATGGATCCGCTTCGAATCGCCGCCAAACACCCGTTTGTTCAGATTGACTTGGCCCGAATCAATCCGGAAGGTGCGAAGATGGACAGTGTCAAACCTGATGAAGTGGCCAGCCAGATTGAAGAAATGCACAATGCCGGCAAGGGCGTGATCGGTATGAAAATTCTGGGAGAAGGCAAAATCAATACACCAGCGGGTATCGACGCCAGCCTGCGGTTTGTACTGGGTCTGGGCACAGTTAATGCGTTCGTTATCGGCTTTGAGTCGCCAGCACAGATTGATGACCTCATCACCCGCACGAATTCAGCCATCGCCTTCCTGAAGGATCAGCCATAATTGATCTTGGTTTCTAAAACAAACCCCGACTGGTTAACTAGCCCGTCGGGGTTATTATTTACATTTTACGATAAGTTTGATGGGTCGGTGATTTCAGACGATCGAAACTTAATAACCGTCGGCACTGACAACCTCTCCGCCCGCTACGCTGCCAAGCGCCCGCCAGATCTGGCCTGAAACTGTTGATTTGAAAAAATGCACAGAGCCATCCCCCATAAGAGCATTAACTCCGCCTGCGTGATGACTTCGGGCAGTAATTGCTGCAAATCGCGGCAAATTGTCACTGATACCTGTCTTTTCTCGCTTACTGGTTAGGTCCAGATCGGCATATTGGTTTGCTGGCCCCCCCTGAATGATTTTGTTGGGTGGCCAGGCAGTTGTAAATCCAATATGATGAACACCTGATTCAACCCACTCTGTATGGCCTTCCGACCTGAATGCACATCGACCATTTCGATATTCTGGTGCAACTGCATATGGATCCTCATTGGGAGAGGGAATATTCTCAGAATTTTGAATATTAGCGAGTAGTGTACAGTCGCGATAATACGGCTGATACGCTTTGCATTCAGCCATCCAGAGAGTTTGACTCAGACCATCAGAGAATTCAGAGAGCTGTCTCGACTGATTCGGGCCAAATGTTACGCGATTTCTTCCTGAAGATGCCGGACCAGCCCAAACAAACCAGTCCCCCATACAATATCCATAGTTTGAAACAGACATTAATCCGCCCACTTCATGTGTAAATGTCTGTTGCGACTCGCTCGGACAAACTAAAAGTGAAACTCTTGTGGCAGTTGCAGTTAAATTCGGCGGAGAGTACATTTCTACATGAAAGTTCACTGCGTTGAAAATCGTTCCCTGTTCTGTAAATGGCATGAGTCTCGGATGCGGCCCGATACTGTTTGTCCATGCTCCCAAAGAAGCAACGCCTTGTCCTCTAAGAGATAGCGTTATCGGTAAAACACCAGTTATCCCTTCATAATTGTGCAATGCCAGACCTAATTGTTTCAGATTGTTAATACACTTGGCTCGCCGAGCCGCCTCGCGGGCCGACTGTACTGCAGGCAGCAGCAGGGCGATCAATACCGAAATAATCGCGATGACAACAAGGAGTTCAATAAGTGTAAAGGCTTTATTGTGAGTTGCTTCGGCGTTGATACGGCTCATTATTTGAATTGCCCGGAGATTTCTTGCAACAGTCCATCAGTTGTTTATGAGATAGTCAATTAATAATAACAGGAAAACACCCAATTCTTCAAAATCAAAGTGATGATAGAGTAAAATCTACATCATTTTTGGAGCTATTTAAGATTGCTTTTCAATAGGCATCTGAACTTACTGTTTCTCCACCATGAATTGAACTGATTTGCTGCCAAACTCCAGGGGCATACAAAGAAGAATTCCGGATAAAATATAAATTGAGATTTTTTCCAACCCCTAGTGGGAGACCATCTGACTGAAATTTCCAGGATGAGATCGTATCCTTAAGAAATCGCACTGATGAATCGGCAAAAGCCACATTAACACCACCCGGGTGAAAAGATGACGCCGCATTGACAAATGCACCAGCCTGATCCAAGCCCTGCATGTCATCAATTTTTCTTTGCGGATTCATTGGCCAGAATGTGGTAAATGTTGTATCACCGTAATTGCCAGAGACCCACCATTGCCAATAATAAAAAGACCCGTCGCTTTTATTTAAAAGGCCATGCGCTCTTTCTGAAATTGCAATGCTATTTGACAGCCCATCGGTCACACTGGCAACTCTTATTGGTCCACGGTTCGCGCCTGATTTAACAGAATCAGGATAGCCGTTTGATACGATCAATCCATTTTGCTGCTGCAGCACGTCGCGCCGCTGGCTGTTTGTACCTCCGGGACCACCATAAACTGAACCGGTCCATTGACCCATATTAAAAGCGTAGTCTGTATAAGTCACGGGATAATCAAGATTATTATACAGCTCGCCAGGGCCATAACTAGTACGTTCTCCAATGATTTCAGCATCACTTGGGCACCAGAATATATTAATTGCAGCGCCTGATAAAGTCGAGTTCGCATCACAGAATATACCCAGGTTTGAATTCCAAGCAGAATAGATCGCAGCTTGCTCGATAAATGGCAGAATTGCGACCAACGCACTGTGATGATCGCCAAAAGTTGTATTTGCCGG
>JBILGL010000082.1:0-11143 GCA_044351075.1 Isosphaeraceae bacterium
CGATCTGCAGGAAGCTTCGGCGCGATACGTTGTCGCAATAGGGATTGGTTCGGCCAAGATCAATACGCATCATGAGAATCGCTCCAGATGGTCCGGTCGAAGGCTGGGTTGAACGAGTCAGCCAAATGGCCAACACTGTCGATGGATCAAGGCGGGAAAACACCTTTCAGGCATTTCTAATGAGAATAATCGTTAATTTCGGGCCCGGCGTCAATAAAAAAACGGTGCAGATGGCAAAAAAATTTAACAATCGACAGGATCTGAGGATTATTCATGCGGTAAATCTTGAGTGCAGGATAAGTTATTCTAACAAGCTGTTAATTTCAATAAGGGTTTAATGGGCGTTGAGAGACGATGAGAAGTTTCAAGCCAGTTAAATAGGGAAAATCGTTCAAAATTTCTCTTCACTTTTGTTCACCAGTTTGATATATTTTCTGATTCTGTTCGCTGGTGATTCAATTGGAGAAGCACTGGTGGATGCCGAATAACATCTGTTGGCTCCGGCGTTTGAAGCATGAATTGGCCGGGGTGATTGAGGTTTGGTGGAACGATGATCATTGTACTCAAGCCCGGGAGTTCGTCGGACCAGGTTCAACATGTGCTGGACCGGATTAGCGATCTCGGCTTTACGCCCCATATCAGCAAGGGCGTTTCGCGAACCATTATTGGTGTGATCGGCGATGAATCGAAGCTGCAGGCCCAGCCTCTTCTGGCAATTGAGGGCGTGGAGCAGGTGGTGCCGATTCTCAAGCCATTCAAGCTTGCCAGCCGCGAATTTCATGCGGATGACTCAATTGTTCAAGTCAAAAACGTGAAAATCGGTGGCGGCCATCTGGCGATGATCGCCGGGCCATGTGCCATTGAAAGCGAAGAGCGGCTCATGCGCATTGCCGCCGCCGTGCGAGATGCCGGCGCGAATATCCTGCGGGGTGGTGCTTTCAAGCCCCGCACCAGCCCCTACAGCTATCAGGGTATGGGTGAAGCTGGCCTGCAGATACTGCGCCGCGTGGGCGACCATTTCGGTATGCCGGTCGTTACTGAGGTAATGGACCCACGGCAGGTCGATCTGGTCAACGGCTACACCGACATGTTCCAGATCGGTGCCCGAAACATGCAGAATTTTGACCTGCTCAAGGAGATTGGCCGCACCCGCCGACCTGTGCTGCTCAAGCGAGGTATGTCAGCCACTGTCAAAGACTTGCTGATGTCCGCCGAATATGTCATGGCGCATGGCAATCATGGAGTGGTGCTCTGCGAGCGTGGTGTGCGCAGCTTTGAAGAATCCACCCGCAATATGATGGATATTTCGGCTGTCCCTAACTGCAAGGGGCAAAGCCACTTACCGATCATTGTGGACCCCAGCCACGCCACCGGTCGGCCGGATTTAATTCCAGCCATGGCCCGGGCAGGGATTGCGGCCGGGGCGGATGGAGTGCATATTGAAGTGCATGACTGCCCGGAAGAGGCGTTGTCCGATGGCCCTCAGGCTCTTCTGCCGCATGCCTACGCCGAGCTGATGGTTCAAATCCGCGGTTTGTCGGAATTGATGCACAAAACGATTGATGCCTGTGAGGAGGTCGCTGTCTGAAGCCATGCCTGATCGCAAAATCTTCATTGCCGGGAACTGGAAAATGAACCCTGCCACGGCCGAAGCGGCCAGGGCACTGGCCGATGCCGTGAACGCAGGCGTGGGCACAAATGGAACAGTGGAAGTGGCCGTCGGTTGCCCGTCCGTCTTTTTGACGGCCGTGAGCGACACGCTGGAAGATTCACTGGTGGGCATCGCTGCCCAGAACATGCACTGGGCGAAGGATGGAGCCTACACCGGCGAGCTTTCGGCGGCCATGCTGCTGGATGTCGGCTGCACCCATGTGATTCTGGGGCACAGCGAGCGTCGGCACGGGCTGGGCGAAACCGACGAATTCATCAATAAAAAGCTGCATGCCGCCCTTGAAGCCGGGCTTTATCCGATCCTCTGCCTGGGCGAAACGCTCGACGAGCGTGAAGCCAACAAGACGGAAGATGTGGTTCGCACTCAGCTTGACGGCTCGCTGGCCGGTATTTCCGCCGAGCAGATGAATAAGGTGGTGCTGGCCTATGAGCCAGTCTGGGCGATTGGCACAGGCCGCACGGCCACGCCTCAGCAGGCTCAGGATGTGCATGCCTTTATCCGCAAATACCTTGCGGATAAATTCGGCCAGCTCACGGCCAGCGTTGTGCGAATTCAATATGGCGGCAGCGTGAAGGCGGATAATGCCGAAGAATTGCTGGCCTGCACTGATATTGACGGCGCCCTGGTGGGCGGTGCCAGCTTGAAGCCCGCCGATTTCCTGGCGATTATTGAAGCTGGTCGAAAAGTCTCTGCCTGACTGGCCTGCGGGCAATCGGGGCGAGAGAAAACCAGACAGATTACCGAATCAAAAATGAGGAGATAGCCGGCTGTGTTGGATTTACTCGAGTTTATTCTGAAGCTTGCCATCATTTTGACGAGTCTCTTCATGATCGGCCTGGTGCTGATCCAGCGTGGCAAAGGTGGCGGCCTGGCGGGTGCCTTCGGCGCCACCGGCGGTTCCAGCGCGTTCGGCTCAAAGTCGGGCGATGTTTTCACGCGAATCACGATCACCACGGGTGGCATCTGGATTCTCATGTCGATGCTGCTGGTGGTGGTCAGTAATTCCAATCGTGGCACAGGCGGCTCAGTCTTTGGCAATGCCAGCGATGGTGTGCAGCAGGCAGCGCCCGGTGAATCGCGATCCAAGACAGTCATTCCCCGCAGCGGCGATGCTTCGCAGGCGATCGAGCCCGAGCCGGCTTCATCGGCTCCGAAAAGTGTGAGCACGCCTGCCATTCCGGCACCGATCGGGGCTGGCCAGCCGCCCGAGCGTCCTGTCACACCGGCCGGCGAGCCAAAGAAATAAGATCTCACCTTGAGGCCTGCCGGTTTTCATTGAACCGGCAGGAATTCACCCGAAAGGCTCGACCGGCATTGGCTGGCTGAGCTGGCCCGGGAATCTCTTTTTTGAAGATTTCGGGATTTTTCTCTCTTCGGGACGAGCTGCCTGATGCTCAGTATGACAGGTTATGGCGAATGTCGGGTCCAGAACGACCGCTGGAGCGTTCAGGTCGAGATTCGCTCGGTCAATAACCGCCATTTGAAGCTGGTGGCCCGCATCAGCGAGCCTTATGTCTCGCTGGAGGCAGAGCTTGAGCGTCTGGTTCGCGAAAAGCTGCGACGGGGCTCGATTCATGTCACCCTGCGCATCGAGCCGAACCGTCCGGTTGATTCCTATCGCCTGAATCTGGCAGCCATCCAGGCCTATCGCGAGCAGTATCTGACTCTTTGCCAGGACTGGAATATTTATCCCCCGTCTGACTGGCTTTCACTGCTGAGCCTCCCGGGCATCATTCAGGATCACGTTTCCACCGGGGTAAGCGTGCATGAAGACTGGCCAGAGCTCTCAAAAATTGTTGAGGTGGCGATCGATCGCCTGACGGAGAGCCGTCGGCGGGAAGGGGCGGCGATGGCCACAGAGCTGCTCGGCTATTCGGCGGCGATCAGGGCTGAGCTGCAATTGGTTGAGGCTCGCTATCCTCATACTAAATCAGAGTTTGCTGATCGTCTTCGCGACCGTGTCGGGCAATTGCTGGAGAAGTATGATATAACGATAGAGCCGGAGCAATTGATACGCGAAGTGGCGATATTCAGCGAGCGGTCGGATATCGCTGAAGAGATCACCCGCCTGCGTGCACATCTGTCGCAATACGACGAAATCATTACCGGCAAAACGAGCGAAGGGCGGAAGCTGGAATTTGTGGTGCAGGAGATGGGCCGGGAGATTAACACACTCGGCTCGAAGTCGCTCGATGTGGCGATCAGCCGGTCGGGGGTTGAGATGAAATCGACACTCGAAAAAATTCGGGAGCTGATTCAGAATGTCGAGTGAAAGTGGCCACACGCACGACATCCCGCATGCTCGTCTGATGGTCGTTTCAGGCGCCTCCGGCTCAGGCAAAAGCACGGTGGTGAAACGCCTGGCAGAGCATCCCGCACTTTCGCCACTGGTTTCAGTATCGGTGACGACGCGTGAGCCCCGGCCGGGCGAAGTGCATGGGCGTGAATACTATTTTCTGTCGCGTGAAGAATTTGAAAAGCTGCGTGACGCCAATGAACTGCTGGAAAGTGCTGAGGTGCATGGCAATGCCTATGGCACGCCGGCGGGGCCGGTCCTGAAGCAGATTGGTGAAGGCGGGCTGGCGATTCTTGAGATTGACGTTCAGGGTGCCCGTCAGGTGAAAGAGCGAATGCCAAATTCGGTTTTCGTCTTTATTCATACTCCTGATATGGCTACACTTGAAGCAAGGCTGCGAGGGCGGGGAACGGATAGCGAGGCGGTGATTTCAAAACGCCTGGATAACGCCCGTCGTGAGATAGAGCAATCACACTGGTATGATTATCAGATAACGAATGATGAGCTGGATCGGGCGGTGGGCGAATTGGTCGCTCTCTGGGCCGATCTGATTTCCAGAGGAGCCTGACACCATGATTGAAGAACTGAAAGAAGATGCGATCGTTAACAAGGTCGGTGGCCGATTCAAGCTTGCGACATTGATTCAGAAGCGTCTGATTGAAGTCAATCAGGGTGCAAGACCTTATGTCAATTTTAATTCGAACGACAAGCTCCAGATCGTGATTCAGGAGATTCTTCAGGACAAGATCTTCCTCGATCAATCCAACAACGTGGTGCCGACATCCGACTTCGAAGGTGATTACGGCCAGACGGTCGATCTCTCTACACCAATGTGACTTCAGCAATAACATTGAAGTTTATTCGATCCACTCCGGCCAGTTCCCGAGTGGATTTTTTGTTTGTTCACATTAAGATTGTATAAAGCGACCCCTTACCGTTAGAATAAATAAGACTCGCCCAAATTTCATCCATCCGCGGGGGTTCTGCCAATGAGACGTCGTCGAATCGCTTCCGGTTTGCTGCTGGTTTCGGCTATCGCTTTTGGAATCTGGTCAAAAACCGATGCTGCACGGCCGAAAGACGAACTTCTTGAGCTCTACGGCCAATTTGTTGACGCTGTGGAGAAGGTTGAAGCCAATTACGTCCGCCCGGTTGACCGCAAGGAATTGCTGGAATCTGCCCTGAACGGCATGCTCCAGAACCTCGACCAGCACTCCAACTACATCAATACCAGCGGCTGGAAAGCATTTCGCCGCCAGATTGAAGGCAGCTTCGGCGGCGTGGGCATTCAGGTCGGCCTTGATAACGCCGGCCGACTCAAAGTCATCGCCCCGCTTGTCGGCTCGCCCGCTTATGAAGCGGGAATCATGCCCGAGGACGTGATTCTGGAAATCGAAGGCCAGAACACCGAAGGCTGGACACTTGACAAATCGACAGAAGTCATGCAGGGTCGCCCCGGCACACCCGTCAAGCTCAAGGTCAGGCATCGCGATGGTGAGACCGACGAGCTGACGATCACCCGCGCCATTATTGAAGTGCCTACCGTGCTGGCCGACAAACGCAAGCCCGATGATAGCTGGGATTTTATGCTCGACCCCACGGCCAAGATCGGTTATGTGCGTCTCTCAAGCTTCGCCCAGAAAACAACGCAGGAGCTGCGGGCCGCCATCGAACAGCTCAAAAAAGAAGATATGAAGGGGCTGATTCTCGACCTTCGTAATAACCCGGGCGGCCTTCTGCCAGCGGCCGTAGATATTTCAAACATGTTTGTTCCGGAAGGCAAGATCGTAAGCACCCGCGGGCGAAATACGGTCGAGCGTGTTTTCGAAGCCGACAAGAGCAAGGTGCTGACAAATGTCCCGATGGCCGTGCTGGTTAACGGCAATTCGGCCTCGGCCTCTGAAATTGTCTCAGCCTGCCTGCAGGATCACAAGCGTGCGACAATTGTCGGTACGCGGTCATACGGCAAGGGCTCTGTGCAGAACATTGTTGAGATGGAAGATGGTCAGGGTGTGCTCAAGCTGACGGTGGCGACTTACTGGCGGCCATCAGGCAAGAATATTCACCGCTTCCGCAATGCCCGTGCCACCGATGAATGGGGCGTTTCGCCTGACAACGACGCCGAAGTCAAGCTGACTGACAAAGAAACTCTTGACTGGCTGCTCGCTCGCCGCGAACGCGACATGGTGACATTCGGCAAGCGTAAGTCGAAGACCGAAGAAGGGGCAAAGAAAGAGGCTGAGGCAAAGGCCAAAACCGAAAAAGAGACCCCGAAATTTGTGGATAAACAGCGCGACAAAGCCGTCGAAGTGCTCAAGGCATTGATGACGGCCTCTAAAGTCAAGCCCAACGCCTGATCTTTCTGTCTGACAAATCTTGAAATCAGGGGCATCCTTGCCGGGTGCCCTTTTTTCTTAAAAGGGCAGTTTTGAAGTCGAAAAATGCCCATGATACTTCATCTCTATGCCGGTAATCTCTTTGGCGGCATTGAAACACACCTGCTGAATCTGCTGCGGGCCGATCAATTATCCGAATTCCAGTCTGACAGTCGTCATGCGGTGGCACTCTGCTTTCAAGGCAGGCTTTCAGCGGAATTATCGGCGATCAATGCCCCTCTTTTTCTCCTGAACGAAGTTCGTTTCCGGCACCCTTGGACTGTCTGGCAGGCTCGACGCCAGCTTCGCCGGATTATTCGTGAAAATAATGTCGGCTATCTTGTGGCGCATGCCTCATGGGCCTATCGGCTTGGTTTTCCGGCGGCAAAGTCGTCCGGAATTCCAATTGCATTTCTGAATCATGATATTCTCAGATGCGATAACAAATTTGAGCACTACGCTGCGCGGCACTCACCGGCGAAAATCATTACCAACAGCCACTTTACGGCTGATAGTTGCCAAAAGCTATTCAGTCGCCCGGCTGATGCCGTGATTCATCCGGCAACATCCATTACAAAAGTCGCTGATAGGGCCACTGCTCGCACAAAAATCAGGCAGGAGCTGCAAACGCCTGAAAACGAAGTGGCGATCATCCATTTCAGCCGATTCGAGCAATGGAAGGGGCATGAGCTGCTGCTGCTTGCCCTCGGCCGACTCAAAGAATTGCCCGGCTGGCGGCTCTGGCTCGCCGGCGGTGTGCAGAAGGCTAATGAAATCAGCTATGCCAAGTCGCTTAAAAGATTGTCTGAACTACTTGGCATCAGCAATTCTGTGCAGCAGATCGGCCAGCGAACGGATATTCCCGAGGTTCTGGCGGCGGCCGATATTCACTGCCAGCCGAATTTGGGGCCTGAGCCATTCGGTCTGGCTTTTGTCGAAGCGCTGGCGGCGGGCCTGCCAAGCATCTCCACCAAAATCGGCGGGGCAGCCGAAATCATTACCCCTCAATGCGGCATGCTGGTAGAGCCAAACAACCCGGAGAAATTAGCTGAGGCGCTGAAATTGCTGATCCAAAACCAGCCGATGCGTGCATCGCTTGGTGCTCATGGCCCAGCCAGAGCCGCCGGCCTCTGCGATCCGGCAATCATTCTTCGCCAGTTAAATCAGGTGCTGAATCAACAGATCAAAATATGAGCGAATATCAACCTGACCAGCAGAAAGTCATCATTCTTGCGATTGAAACCACCTGCGACGAAACCGGCGCAGCGGTGATCGAAGGGCAGTGGCCACCGGCAATCGCCGAATCCGGGCATCTGCCTGTGCCCAAGTGCCTTTCAAATGTCGTTACTTCGCAGATTGATCTCCACGGCCCCTTTGGCGGAGTGGTGCCTGAAATCGCTTCGCGGCAGCACCTGCGGGCCATCATGCCGGTCATTCGGCAGACGCTTGATGCCGCTCAGCTCAGTTTTACGCAAATCGACGCTGTCGCCGTTGCCACAAAGCCGGGGCTCGTGGGGGCGCTGGTCATCGGCCTGACTGTCGCCAAAACACTCGCCATGATGCTCGATAAACCGCTTCTGACATACGACCACATGGAAGCCCATCTCTATGCCGCGCAGCTGGCTCAGCCTTCCGATCAGGTCTTCCCGGCCCTGGGGCTGATTGTATCGGGCGGGCACACGACACTTGTTGACTGTCAGACGGCGATTGATACCACATGGCTGGGCGGAACGCTGGACGATGCAGTGGGCGAGGCTTTTGACAAAGTCGCCAGCCTGCTGGGGCTGGGGTATCCCGGCGGGCCGGTGATTCAGCGAGCAGCAGAATCGGGAAACCCCACTGCCTTTGATTTTCCGCGGCCTTTTGCTCATGAAAGTCGGCTTGTGTTCAGCTATTCAGGCCTCAAAACAGCGGTCCTGCGTGCCTTTCAGCAGAATCAGCATTTGATGGTTGAAGAAGAGTCAAAAAAGCAGCTGATTGCCGATCTGGCGGCGAGTTTTCAGCAGGCTGCGGTTGATAGCCTGCTGATCAAAACCAGGCAGGCCCTGCGACAAACCGGCCGAAAGCGGCTTGTGGTGGGCGGCGGCGTAGCGGCAAACAGGCTTTTGAGAACAAAGCTGGAAGAACTTTGCCGGAAAATGAAAGTGGAACTCTATATTCCGCCGATGTGGCTTTGCACCGATAATGCCGCCATGGGGGCAGTGGCCTATCTTAAGCTTGTCAGGGGCGATGTGGCTTCGCTTGATTGCGACGTCGTCGCCGGGCTGATCAGGCCTGAGAAGCGTTGAAAAAATACTGCCATCTGAATCAAAATTCTGTTGGAATTAATAAAAAGGGCCGCCTCTTTTCAGGGGCAGCCCTTGAGTTTCAAACGATTGTCAGAATTGAGCAATCGATCTCTTTTACAGAATCAATAAGAATCGGCAGAGATGACTTCGCCCTGATCCTTCGAGCCAAGAGCCCAGACGGTTGGCAGGGCGGTGGTGGCCTTGAGGAAGCGGACTGAGCCATCGCAGAGAGCGACATTGGCACCGCCCGGGTGGAAGCTGCTCATACCAAACATGCCAAGATTGTCAAAGTCGCCGTTGCCCGTTGTGTTATTGCAGTTCGGGTAGGGCGGGTTGGGTGCCAGCAGCGTATTGCCCAGCGTTCTGCCAAACATGCCCGTATCCCATCGCTGGGCGATAAAGCTGCGGCCGCGTGCTGTCTTGGCCAGATTGGCACAGTTGGCCAGCCAGCCGGGCAGGGCAGCGGAGCCGTAAGGCATATTGTTGGAGGCTGTGTCAGCACCTGCGCCCAGATACGAGGCACCGATTTCGATGACATCCTGTGGCACAGAGAGCTTGGTGTCTGAGTTGTCGCCAGTGCGCCATTCTCCGAAGGCAATTGTATTTGATGTGCCATCGGTAATGCCCTTCACGCCAGAAACCAGGCCATTGTAGTTGAATACACCGTTCGGTGGATTCGAGGCCCGGCCCTGCCATTGCGTACTGGCACCAACTGAGGCGAAGTAGTTGTTCGTGGGTGGCGGGTAGGTGCCATACATCGTCGCAGCCGGAAAGGTCGGTGCGGAAGCACAGAGGAAGGCGGCGATACGCTGGCTCACGGCCGTGGTATTGCTGAGATAGCCAATGTAGTTGGTCGTATCCCCCTGATTGAGCAACTGGAAGTTAATGGCGGCATAAATTGGCGCCTGCTCAAGATAGGGAAGCATCAGCGATTGCGGGCTCCAGCTGCCCCAGGTTCCGCCTGTCGCACCACCAATTCGTGTGGCAGGATAGGCCATCGGATAGGCACCATTGGCTGATTCGTAATTCGCCAGCGCCAGGCCCAGCTGCTTCATGTTATTAACGCACTGCGCCCGGCGGGCGGCTTCGCGAGCCGATTGCACGGCTGGCAAGAGCAGCGAAATAAGCACGGCGATGATGGCGATGACCACCAGAAGTTCGATCAGAGTAAAGCCGGCGCGGCGGCGACTCATTGATTTTGATTGCATGTGACTTTTAATTCCTTTGATATCAGACATGAAATGTAATTGTTACGGAGCCGTCAGGCGACTCAGCGCGGGTTGGTCGTCGGGTCAGGCTTGCTGGTCGCATCGCCCTGTGACGCCTTCTTCTCTTTCGACTCCGGTGGTGGTGCCGGTGCCCCCTTGGGAAATTCAATCAATGGAATATCGTTGCTTTGTGAACACCCAACCAAACCGATCAAAGCAAGGCTCGTCAGCAAAATTCGCATGTTTTCCCTCTGGCTGCATGCTCAGACAAGCATCAGAAAATGCTTGTATAAACATGTATTAGGTTTTATTTCAAGGCATGATACTGTCACACTGATTTCATTTTACAAGAAATCAGGGGTTTTCTCAAGCAAATGCCTTTTCACCATATTAGTACAGCGTTTTATCTGCTGATGACGGCACATGGTTTCAATATAAATCAGTATATTTTTATAAAAAGATATGATGACTGATCAGACTTAAGTATATGTTTATCGGAATAAATTGTTTATGTAAGTAATTATTTATGTATTAGTTGCAGATAATTCCTGCGCAACGGCCGAAACCGTAACTTCACCCGACTCTATTTTCAGGAGTGCCAGAATTTTTTCCACTGATTCCAGATAATCGGCCCATGGATCGTTCAGGGCGACCAGCAATTCGCCGGCTTCCCGGTCGAGCTGGTTTGAATTTTCGAAACGTGTTTCAAGGTCCGGGTTAAGTTCGGGGGCCAGTTGCAGCGACTTCGGCTCTTTCGCGCCGGCCGATGGTTCGGCCTGGCCGTTATCATCAGCCGGGCCGGTGTCTGAAGGCTCTTCTTCTTCCCGCATCATCGGCTCGTCTGCGGCGGGCATTGGCCTGGAACTGGTGCGCCTGATCATCGGAGGCATCGCCGACATTGCCTGAGGCACCATCGCCACCGGGCTGCTCATTGCGGGCATCGCGACCATCGCCGGCTGACGTTCCGGCCGATTCATGCCTGCCTTCATCTCTTCAACGATCGGCTCTGTTTCCGAGATCATTCCCGTGGTCGGCTGCATCGCCATTACCATCAGCATAGGCATCGCACTGGAGTCGTCTGCGGCGGCTGAGGAATCATCATAAGTCATTGATATATCAGCAGATAAATCCTGGTTGTCGGTGTCGAATTCTGGCGAATCCGGCAAAAGTGAATCTGCGGCTGAGTCTGTGCTGAGGCAGACACGGCTTTCCAGCTGAAGGGGTGTCAGGCGTGGGGAAAATCGGCGGCGATGCATGAATTTTAAGGGTCATCTCTGAGAGATCGTCTGAGTGGTGAAGTCAAG
>JBILGL010000540.1:0-3325 GCA_044351075.1 Isosphaeraceae bacterium
TCAGGATCTTGTAGCGATTGTTCGCCTGACCCATCTTGTGGAAGTGCCGGGCTTTAAGCCAATTGCCGTGCCATCTGGAAATCTGATTGATCAGGCGGTTTTCGCCAAGCTGAATCGGATGCGGATCGCACCAAGCGGAACTTCGACGGACGAAGAATTTCTACGCCGGGTTTATCTCGACATGATTGGCGTATTGCCGACGGTTGAGGAGCGTGCCGCATTTCTGGCCGATAAGTCGTCTGATCGACGAGCGAAAGTGATCGATAGCCTGCTGGTTCGCGAAGAATTTTATGACTTCTGGACGCTCAAGCTGGCTGATGTTCTGCGGTCAAACGCCCGCCTGATCCAGCCCAAGGGTACACAGGTCTTCCAGCGATGGATTCACGACAGCCTGAAGGCCGATAAGCCGATGGATCAATTTGTGCGTGAACTTCTGACGGCCGATGGCTCGACGTTTAAGAATCCGGCGGCGAATTACTATCGGATCAGCCGCGACCCGGACAGCTCGGTTGAAACAACGGCCCAACTCTTTATGGGTGTACGAATTCAATGTGCCAAGTGTCATAATCACCCGTTTGAGCGTTGGACGCAGGATGATTATTACGGCTTTGCTGCCTTCTTCTCACGCGTGAAGCAGAAGAAGGGATTGCTGCCTGATGAAGAGATCATCTATGCGGCAACAGATGGCGAAGTGCGTCAGCCTCGGACCGGTGCAGTGATGAAGCCTAAGGCCCTGGGTGGACCGGTTTATGACGATGCTGCAACGGCCGACGAGCGGCGTACGCGGATGGCCAAATGGTTGACCGGTCCAGAGAACCCATTCTTCGCAAAGAGCCTGGTCAATCGGATCTGGTATCACCTTGTGGGGCGTGGGATTGTCGAGCCAGTCGATGACTTCCGCGACTCAAACCCGGCTTCAAATGACGAATTGCTGGACGGCCTAGCCACCGATTTTGTGAAGAATGGCTACTCCCTGAAGCGGCTTGTAAAGCTGATCACTAATAGCCAGACATATCAGCTCTCGGCCCGGACCAACGAGTTGAACGCTTCTGACAACCTTTATTTCTCTCATGCCTTTACGCGGCTCCTGCCGGCTGAAGTGCTGCTCGATGCGATTTCGACTTTCACGACCAGTGCCACAAGCTTTGCAGGGTTGCCTGAAGGTGTGCGTGCCACTCAGATTCCGGACGGCAAAATGGAAAACCCATTCTTGAAAACATTTGGTCGGCCAGCGCGTGAGTTGGCCTGCGAATGCGAGCGTGAGAATGATTCGAACCTGAGCCAGGCCCTGCAACTGATTGGTGGGGCGACGGTCAATGGCAAGCTGCGTGACGATAAGGGACGCATGGCCTCGCTGGCCAAGAGCGGCAAATCAGCGGAAGAGATCGTGAAAGAGCTCTATCTCGCGGCCCTTTCGCGTGAGCCATCTGCCGAGGAAGTGAAAGCAGCGGCCAAACACATCAACGACGCCAAGGAGAAAAGACTTGCTGTTGAAGATATTGGCTGGGTGCTGATCAACTCCAAGGAATTTCTCTTCCGTCATTGATTGGAAGTCATATAAAATTGAACGAACAGAGGGCAAGCTGGGTAGGCTGGGCCCTCTTTTCTTTTAATTTGATTAAAAATTGTATTTCTTCGTCAAGATTCGGTTGCAAATTCGTTCAATTCATGGACAATTTTAAAAATCAAGATGATCGCATCCGAAAAGCATTTCCCTCAGGCAGGATAGCCGATGAAGGCGACTTCATCATCAGGAGGGTTGATACCGATGGTCACACCCGTTTCCGCCCAGTCAGTCCCTAAAAAATCTGTATTTCGGCTTGGTGTTGGCGGCCGATGGTCGCCGCACGACCTGGAAACCTGTCTGGCTTCAATTTTGAAACCGATGGGCTGGTCTGTCTGCTCACGCGAGGAGGCTTGTCAGAATCCTGGTAAGAGCTTGCCCTCCAGCGAACAAACCATTGGCGTGCTTGAGATTCTGCCGCTGGGCGATGGCTTGGCGAATGATGCTGTGTGCAAGGAAGACGAAGAGCTTGATGCAGTGATCATCAGCCCCTTGTTTCGTGGCTCGAATGCCGGATCTGACGAGCAGGCCAGAGTGGTGCGCAAGCATCTGGCCAGGTTTGTTCGTCAGCTGAAGCCGGGCGGAGCGACAATTTTTGCGGCAGACGACCCAGCGTCTGACATTTTCTCATCCATACGGCTTGATTGTCAGCGACTGGGCTATTCCTTAAGTGGTGTGACAGGGGCCTATCGCGTGGTTCGGGCCGACCGGCCAGAGCCGGTCAATCCAGCACATTTTCGCTTGATTGGCCCGGCGGGTGATACGGATTGGCCGATCCCGAGCGAAACCAGTGATCGCTGGCCGCTGGCACTGGCGGTGCTCGCTGCTGTTGATGTGCTGGGCCTGTCAAGCATTACCAAAGCACTCGGGCCGCTCTCGGTATCGATCAACCAGGCCACAGCAGCACTGGTTTGATCACGGAAAAATTGAGATGAGCCGGTTTCAAACCGGCTCCAGGCTTTCAATTAATAATGAAAGCCGCTTTTCCGCAGATGAATGCCTGGCTCAAGGCCATCGTTCAGCAAACCGCCGCCAATGACTCGGGCGACGACGAGGTCGTGGTCTCCCCCAGTTGCAAAGACATGGGCCAGATGGCATTCGAGATACGACATGGCGTCGTTGAGAACGATGCTGCTATGGCCAGGTGTTTCACTGGTTGAAACGCCGCTGAAGGCATCGGCATCGGCGGCAAAGCCAGCGCCGAAATGTTTAAGAAATTCTTTCTGGCCATGGCCGAGCTGATTCAATGCAAAATAAGGATGTTTTTCCAGCCACTGGGTGATGTATCGATTTTTTTTGACGCCAACAATCACCATCGGTGGTTCGAAGCCAATCTGCTGAACCCAGCTTGCCAACATACCGGTTGATTGATCGTCAAGTTTGGCCGTAAGGATAAAAAGCCCGGACGGGATTCTTCCCAATGCCTGGCCAATTTTAGTTTTACGTTCTTCGGTAGCTTCGTTGCTCATGGTCGCAAAAATCCTGACTACAGTTTATTGACTGCTTCGTATCGTTAACTCATTTATAAAATTATTGCGAATAAATGTCGAGAAGCCATTTTGTGTTTAAGTCTATAAAATCCGTGTTTCAATCTGGCTGAATGACTATACTATGGAAAACGAGCAGTCATATTTCACTGTCGAAACCTGAGTGATAAAGATGAGTCAGGCCAAAAATGTGCTTGGTGGGCCGCTGGTAAGCTGTTCAACAGATCCTTTGACCGGATTTTTTCGCGATGGCTGTTGCAATACGGACGATAAT
>JBILGL010000541.1:0-3315 GCA_044351075.1 Isosphaeraceae bacterium
CGTCGGTGATGTAGGCCACCTGTTGTCGCAGACTGTCCAGACGTATGTCGCGAACATCCAGACTGTCAACCAGCACCTGGCCTGAGCTGGCTATACGCTGGCCGGCAATCATGGAAAGCAGCATCGATTTGCCACAACCGCTTGGGCCTGAGAGTGCTACCTTCTCGCCCGAATTCACTTGCAAACTGACGGGGCCAAACATCGGATGATCATGATGGCTGCTGCCGGTGACCTCATGAATTTCAAGAACGGCTGGCTTGCCGGTGTCGGGCAAGGGGTCGCCGCTGTCGGGCTCGACTTCCAGCGCAATAATGTGGCCAAGCTTATTGGCCGATGCGAGCAGGTCGTAAAAATCTTCGATGTATTTACCCAGCTTGGCAAAGGAGCCGACGACGATCGTCACAATGAGTTCACTGGCGACCAGTTGCCCGAGTGTGAGCTGACCTTTAATGACGAGCCATCCGCCCAGGCCCAGAAGAGTTGTGCTGGCAATGACTTGCAACATTGCAGAGAAGAGCACCTGGCGATAAACGATGCGGAAATGGCTGCGGCGGGCATCGAGATAGGAGCGGGCGAGGGCATCAGCCCGTTCCATGGCGAGATCTTTGCCCTGAAAGTGTTTCATGGTGTTTGAGAGGCGAGAGAGCTCTTCAAGCCAGGCGGCCGTTTCATATTTGGCCCTGCTTTCGCCGATGGAGGTGCGCACACCGCCCCTGCCCATGATCAGGATGACAAAGGCGATGGATGAGAGCAAAACGATGTCAAAGCCAAGCAGGTAGGGATGATAGAAGCCCATGATCGCCAGGCCAAGCACGGTGGTGATGATGAGATAGACGCCATCTGTCAGAAGCCCGGCAAGGGTCTTCTGCATGGTCATCACGTCAAAAAAGCGATTCATCAGCTCAGGGCCATAGTGATGATCAAAGGCTTCGATCTTGGCTCTGGGGAGTCGAAAGGCGAAGTCAGCGACAATGCGGACAAAAAGCCTTCGCTGAATCACTTCAACAACATATTTCTGAATCGTAAAAAGGGCGGCTGCAAGCGAGAGAAAGACGAAAAGGACGAGTGTCAGGACGACAACCTGCTGAAGCAGCATTCGGAAGCCGACGGTGGCCACGAGGGCTTCGACGGCAAGCGGCGATGCCAGGCCAAGGATACTTGTGGCCAGGGCATAGATGCCGATGACCCGAATATCCTTCATTTCCGGGCGAATGATCTGGATGAGTTGGGTGAACGGCGAGCCATGATCTTCGAAGTGGTCCTGATCATTGCCGGTGACGTGGACTGATGACTTGAAATGGGGCCGACCGGCTGTTGGCTTATCGGCGGGATCAACCTGAAGGGCAGTCTGTGCGGTGGCGAACGAGACCCAGACGATGCGCTGGTCGCGGCCAAGTTTCAGGCGATTTTCGAGTTCACGTCGGCTGATCCATGTACTTCGGAATGGGTCAGGGCCGAGGGTGACGAGCACTCTGCCGCCGAAGTGGTCGTGAATGATGAGGTATTTACGAGAATTTCCCTCGCCAATACTTAAAACGACCGGCATTTCGGGCATGGCCCATTCGGTGGCTTCTTCGAGAGTGCCCTCGCCCCGATTGGCCCTGAGGTCGAGGTCGTCGGCCACATGACAGAGCAAATCGACCCAGTTGTCAGATTTCAGGTCGGTTCGGTTCTGGCCAATCACTCGGGAGATGGAGAGCGAGTCGTCGGCACGCGAAACGTCGCGGCGGACTCTGTCCAGCATCTGATCGACACGGAGGCCGGTTTCCGCCAAGCTTTTGCTCATTTTTCAACCTCTGGAGAGCCAATAGTTTCACGCAGATTGCAGGTCTGCGGAAAGATCAGTGATTAAATCATAGGCAAATTCAAAATAATGACAACTGAAAAGGATTTCAGCTTTTTAAGCGAAGCTCAATGCCGGGAAGTCAGTCGGCAAAATCACGAGGCAGGAAATTCAGGCGGGCGCGTTCGGGCAGGCGGCCCGGGCGGCCTCCCTTACCCCAATAGCCGACCCATTCGGACCATGTCACGGGGGTCTGTTTCATATTGACTGAGCGAGAATCGATGGCTGGCCAGGGTTCATCAATTTCGGTCAGCGGGCGTTCGGGCAAAATGCCGTTGAGGATGGCAAACGGATCGCTGAGCGACTTGGTTCTTGGCACAATTTCGCCTGTGACAGTCAGGTCGTAAAAAAACCTTTCATTGGGGTGGTAAAGCGGGTCAGGAAAAATGACGAGCCCTTCGTGATCAACCATGACGCGAGTGAGTGGGCGAATGAGCCCGGAATGGGTGATCTGTGTTTCTGAGAGATCAACGCCGCTTTGTGCCAGAAAACCGGCCAAAGCCACGCGAACCATTTGCCAGTGCTCGTGATCAAGGTCGTCCGTCCAGCCATTCTGGAGGATATCGGCCACCGTCCAGCCGCTTTCGCTTTTAAGACAAATCACAAATGGCAATTGATCGTCTGCCTGCTTCAGCTCAAATGTCACACTGAGATTGGTAACGCCCAGATGGCTCAGGTGCACGGGATGCTCGCGAAACATGACGGACGAATTCAGGACGCGGACGAATTCTCGCTCAACAAAATGGCTGAGTGCCTCAAAAACATGGTGGAGCTTTTGAGTCTGGCTGACGAGGGAATACATGCGCCGAGTGCGGAGTGCTTTGAGCCTTGTGCGGCGAATGCGGTGCAGCAGCTTCGGAATGGTGCCGCTGTGAAAGCCGGGGTAGAGCAGCCTGTGCATTGATTCGCCGTGATGGCCGATGGCCCGAGGCAGCAGATCGCGTGGCCGATTGGCTTCGTAAAGCTTCCAGTTTTCTTTCAGCTCCCAAACAATAAAGCCGATCGCCCCCGGAATGACCGACATGATCACCGTGGCCAGCGAAAGGGCTGTTTTGGGATCATCGCCATAGAATTGCCTGATCGCACCGGCCAGAACGGGAATCATCGGCAGCAGAAACTTGTGCGAGACTGTGACGACCGGGAAGTGCTTGATCGGGTTAATCTGCGGCTCAACGAGCAGATTAAAGACGAATCGGAAAACATAGAGCAGAACGCCCCAGAGGAAACCGAGAAGGCCGCTGGTGAATTCGACTAACGGGCCAGACCTGCGGCGATAGCGAATCAGCTCGTCCACCGCATAAAGAGCGCGGTTGACCGTTTCGCTGAGGCGATCAAAAACATCGATCACGAAGCGGTAAAAGGCAACGACGAGATCAAAGCCGAAACGCTGCCAGAACCATTTGACCCATTCCCCGAGATGCTCCTGCAAATCTCTGCCGGCACGGGAATTCACGGCGGCCATCATCGCCAGA
>JBILGL010000083.1:0-11116 GCA_044351075.1 Isosphaeraceae bacterium
TATAGGATTCGCGATAATTGATCGTCTGCCAGTGGGCATAAAGCTTGGCGCAGGCATAGGGGCTACGCGGGTGAAAAGGAGTGGATGGGCCCTGCGGCGCAGGGGCTGCACCAAACATTTCAGAACTTGATGCCTGATAGAACCTTACAGGCTTACGGCGGTTCAGAATGCGAATCGCTTCCAGCAGCCTGAGTGCACCGACACCGACGCAGTCGGCCGTGTAAATTGGCTGGTCAAAGCTCACGCGCACATGGCTTTGCGCACCAAGGTTATAGACTTCGTCGGGCTCTGTGTTTTCGACGGCCGAAAGCAGGCTCGAGGCATCACCCAAATCTGCGTAATGAAGATGGAAGTTTTTGCTGTATTGAGGGTTACGCGTCAGGTGATCAATACGTTGACGGTTAATGGTGCTTGATCGGCGAACCAGGCCATGAACTTCGTAATCGCCTCGCGAGAGAAGATATTCAGCGAGGTAAGATCCATCCTGACCGGTAATTCCCGTGATCAAGGCTTTTCGCATGCTGGTGAACTCTGCAATCAATTGAGAATTTGGCTGACTATCGCTTATTTAATTATCATACAATGCACGAGCGATTTTGGGTAATTCAGCGTAGAAAAAGTCAGACATTCGTTCCTAAACGTTCACGGCGGTAATCACCCGACTGAACTCGATTAATCCAATCCACATTCGAAAGATACCAGGCAACGGTCTGGCGAATACCCTCTTCAAACGTAACTGAAGGTTGCCAATGAAGTTCCGTTGCAATTTTTGTGGCGTCGATAGCATAGCGACGATCGTGCCCCGGGCGATCTTTCACATAAGTAATGAGTGATTCACGCGGGCCAGCCGGCAATGGCGGCGCAAGCTCATCGACGATCCTGCAAATCGTCTTAACGACTTCAATATTTTGACGTTCGGAGTTGCCGCCGACGTTGTAAGTCTCTCCCGTTCGACCATTTGCGAGCACCGAGCGAATCGCCCGACAATGGTCGCCCACAAAAAGCCAGTCGCGCACATTCAGGCCATCACCATAGACGGGCAAAGCCTTACCGTCCAGAGCATTAAGAATCATCAGCGGAATCAGTTTTTCGGGGAACTGATAGGGCCCATAATTATTGGAGCAGTTGGTGATCAGCGTCGGCAGGCCGTATGTGTGGTGATAAGCACTTACGAAATGGTCGCTTGCAGCTTTTGAGGCAGAATAGGGCGAGTGGGGGTCGTAAGGAGTGGTTTCGCTGAAAAGGCCCGTATCTCCAAGCGAGCCATAGACTTCGTCGGTTGAGACGTGAAGGAAACGGAAGTCTTTTTTGGCGTCGTCGGCCAGGGCCGACCAATAGCCACGCGCTTCCTGAAGCAGCGTAAAGGTTCCCATGACATTGGTTTCGAGAAAAACGCGAGGGCCGTCGATCGAACGATCGACATGGCTTTCAGCTGCAAAGTGAACCACGGCTGAAGGCTGATGCTCTGTGAGGAGCTGCCGCACGAGGGCAGAGTCGCAGATATCGCCCTGAATAAAACGGTGTCGGGTGTCGCCAGCGAATTCAGCCAGACTATCCAGATTGCCTGCGTAAGTCAGTTTGTCCAGATTTACAATTCTCGTCTGAGACTCTTCGCGCAGAAGCTGGCGAACGAATTCGCCGCCGATGAAGCCGGCCCCGCCAGTAACAAGAACAGTACGCATGGGCTTTTGAGCTCCCTCACAGCCGCCAAATGAGTCTGGAATGACAACTAACATACCTTTTTTAAATGCGATTGGCCAAGAGCAATCTTGTTCTATGATCGGGCTATGACTTCTGATATAAGGATAATGAAGCTGGCAGAGGGTGAGCAGATCATGGATGGAATCAGAATGAAACTTCGCGCCATCATAATGCAGTTTAACAATCAATATACCAAATGGATTCTGGCAGTATTATTTATTTTGATTTATCATTTTAAGCGTATTTATAATTACACCATTTTAGGTGATGATGTGATTCGAATCGTTGACGCGAAAACACTCCCATTGAAAACGCAGCTTTTTCGCCCATTCAGCGAACACATTGCCCCGAGTTTTGAGCTGCTTACAGCGATTTCAATTCGCACTTTTGGAAATCATCTCAATTTGACTGCATTTTTATTGACAATGATAGCAATCGGTTGCTGGTTATTATTTTTAATTCCAGTTGCAATGTGGACCAAGCGTGTAACCTCTTCTGATCATATAGCCTGTTTGACATTCATTCTGACCGGGATTTCCACGGCCTGTCTTGAAATTCCCTGGTGGTTTTCAGCAGCGACATACAGTCTTTCAGCCGGTTTCATTTTTCTGGTCATGTATGAAAATGAAACGAAAGAATTATTGAAATGGAATCATTATCTGAGAATTGCCATTTTCACAGCGCTGGCGATGAGTTTCTCGGCTCTTGGTTTACTTGCCGTTGTTATAGCTGGTGGAATTTCCGTTTTAAGGAATGGGATCCAATCGCGATCAATCAAATCGATATTCGCATCGGTTTCAGGCCTTCTGATTTACTGGCTGGTTTGCCGCTGGCTGGGCGGCGATCTGCTCTCATCTGCCGTTGATAATAACCGGAATATGACGGATATTATTCAGGGCTTATTTTATGCCTTTTCTGTCCCTGGAAATGTGACATTACCGCTTTTCTTTGGCCTTGATGCCAGATTCGTCACAAATCATTTTTCATTTGCAATTGGAATTCCGACGACAATCATTCTCATTCTTTCAATCACCTTTGCATTAAGAAACAATCCTCTGAAATGGCCGTTGATTGTATTGATTCTCGGCCCTTGTCTGGTGCTTTATCCAACTCGTGCCGGGCTGGTTTCAAGTGGTCGATGGCAGGAGCCTGATTTTATTTATTTCTGGACATCGCGCTATCATCTTTTCTCGATTGTTGCATTTTCCGTTGGTTTCTCAACGATAATCATAAACCTGTTAAAATACATTTCATCGGATAAATACAAATACACTTTCTTATTGATATTTCTGGCTGTATTCAGTTTTTTTCAGCAGAAAAATATGCAATATTGGTCGTGGATGATGGATCAGCCCGATCAGTATCGAACACTTGCCGCACTCGATCGACTGCGACAAAGTGCGCAGCAGGAAGGCATTAACCAGAGCGATTTGCTCAAAATTTTCCCACCTGTCAGGCGGGGCTGGAATGCTTCAGTGCTTGAGCTTCGGCCGGATGCATTTCCACTCGTGCGCCTGATTGGCGACCGAACCAAGCTTGATCAAAATCAAATTCAAATCAATTCTGAAAGTGAATTACTGGATAAGAAAAACCGACTCTTGCAGAAAATAAGCAACGATGATTGGTTGTGCCTCAATGAGGGCCGATTGCTGAATCTTTCTTCGGCCATACCTGCAAGCAACTGCAGGGAAATTCCGCTTAAACCTGACTTGCTTGAAAAATCAGTTGTTGATGGCACTCATCGATGGCTCATTCAGGAATGGGGTGGATTTATTGAATTTGAACTGACCTTTCAAAATGAAACGGAATTGTTATTTTTCGAAAATGTGAATTCAAATTCCCCAGTAATTTTTCAATGGTCAAGTGACACAAAAACGTGGGATGACCGAAATTCAGCCTGGCTTGAAACGAAGCCGGCTGATCATTTGCCTATTGTCGAGTGGGTTTCATTTTCGATTGAAAATCTATTTCAAAAAAATGATCGAATCTCATTTCCAAAAACTATTCGAATGCGTGTAAAACCATTACTGCCTAGGCAGATTCAAATCGAATTGATTCAAATTGGTAAGAAAAAAGCCCCGAGTGATTAAACCCGGGGCTTGATCGTATTTGATCCGCCTATCCTGTAGGGACAGGATCGGTTGATTTCATTTCATTCCCAGCCCTTGCGATAGGCTGCACGATTGACGTATTTATTGGCCGATTCAAGATTTGTGACACGGCCGCTGGCAGCGTCCCAGCTTACGGACTGGCCTGAGCGGATTGCCAGATTACCAAGCATCACAAATTCGGTGAGCGGGGCAGCATAATCGAAATTGGAGCTTGGCAGATAGCCTTCGACAATCGCCTGAGACCATTCCTTTTGCGGGTTGCCGGCATGCTTGCTGCGGGCCTCCGTCTGCTTGATTTTACCGGCCTTCATCATCGCTTCCACATCCTTACGGCGCTCTTCCGTAAAGATCAGAGGGCTGGCGCAGTAGGCTTCGGCCTCGAAAATGGTGGCTTCCGAGCCGATAAACATCATGCCGCTTGAGGCTTTGTTAAAGAGTTCTTCGGGCACGCGCGAGTCGCGCTCGGGCTTGTTTGGCTTGCCATCCTTACTACCGTCGTGCCAGCTCACCGTGAGGGCGGGAAGCGTGTCGGAAGCGGCGAAGTGATAAACCAGCCTGCTCCATGACGGGGCAGTCAGGTCGGTAACAAGTGAGCTTTCGGCATCAATTTTAAACGGAATGCGGCGGCCCAGAATGTTAAATGTGGCGTCCATAATATGGCAGCCCATATCGCCCAGGGCCCCTGAGCCATAGGCCCACCAGCCACGCCAGTTAAACGGATGCACACTATTGCCGCGGCGAGCCTTCTTTTTGGCTTCGTCTTTCTTTTCCGCAGCGGCCTGACCATTGTCAAAAGTGAAATAAGGCTCTTCCACTTCCTGGCCCAGCCATGAATTCCAGTCGAGTCCTTCAGGTGTCGGGGCGGTGTGCTTGACAAGCTTGCCCTGTGGCCAGATGGGGCGATTCGTCCAGAGCCGAATTTCCTTCAGCGTGCCGATGGCCCCCTGCTCTACCCATTCTTTAGCCAGCCGCTGGCCTTCCATCGTGCGGCCCTGATTACCCATCTGTGTGACCAGTTTGGCTTCCTTGGCGGCTTTGTGCAGATTGCGAATTTCACCGATGAAATTACACATGGGCTTCTGCACAGCCACATGCTTTTTGTGGCGAACTGCCCACATGGCGGCTGGATAGTGGGTGTGGTCGGGTGTCGAAACGATCACGGCATCAATGCCGCCGTGCATTTCGTCAAACATCTTACGGAAGTCAGTGTAGAGTTTGGCTTCGACTTTCGTTTCGGCTTTTCGATCAGTGTAAAACTTGGCCAGATTTTTGGCGGCACTTTCAGCGCGGTTTTTATCGGCATCAACAAGGGCAACAATGTTATGCAGATCAGCGACATTGTGCGTGTCAGACTGGCCTTTGCCCAGGGCGCCGATCGTGGCGATATTCAGCTTGTTATTCGCCCCAAAGACGCTGCGGGGCAGAATTGTCGGCACGGCGAGAGCCGTAGCCAATGCAGAAGATTGGCGCACGAACGAGCGGCGGGAAATGTGTTGACTCATTTTTCGCATTTTCCTGGCAGGAGTGATCTTTGGAATCTGGGGAGGAACGAAGCACTTGGCTACGTCGATCGGCATAATAATAATCAAGACTAAATGAATTCGCCAGACTCTTTTTTTATTTATTACAACGATCGAGTATTGGTTTCTCAAAGAAATGCCAGCTGACTGAAGCACAAATACAAGTCAGGAAGAGGGTATAAAACAAAAAGGTTTCAGGATGATTGATCAGGCTTGTTTTCTTCAGCGACAAGATGACGGGAATATGCCATAAATAGAGGCCATAACTGATCGTTCCGAAATAACGCAGAGGCAACGTCAACCGGCTGATTCGGCCATCGCCAAGTCCACAGACTGCAGCCAGAACAAGGCACCAGAAAAGGCCTTCAGGCGTGCGCCAGAATGTAACCATACCGGGAATCGTCCAATATTCGGCATTGGCCCAGTAGATTTTCATGAGTGGAAATGCAATAAGCAGGGCAGCAACCGCTGAAAGCCACCAGCGATTGAGATATAATTGTATTTTGCCGGTTTTGTCGCGATGTAATATAATGGCAAGCACACCGCCCCAGGCAAAAAGATCAAGCATGCCAAAAACCTGACTGGTGTACATCCATGTCAGGTTATTACCAAATTTAATCTGCTGGTCATAAAGCTGCCAGGCAGAAAACCGCCAGACCCATGAAATGCAAATACAACTGGAAAGCAAAACAATCGGGCGCACTTTTGCAAGCCAGCCTGCGGCCAGCATGACCAGAAGATAAAACTGCATTTCAACGCCAAGAGACCAGTTTGAACCATTAATCGAGCCAATCGTTGCAGGATGCCAGTTATGCACGAAAAGTGCATGTGTGAGCAAATGAAATTTTAATCGGGGAAGAGTCAGCATCTCAGGCACAATAAACAGGAGAAACAGACCACAACTGAGATAATGCAAGGGCACGATGCGGGTGAATCTTCGTTTCAGGTAGCCGCGCTGAAAGGATGCGATTGAATCTGATTTTTCGTAGGACTTTACGGCCGAAAGCACGATGACAAAGCCACTGATAACAAAAAAGAGATCAACGCTCATCCAGCCCACACGGAACCAATGACCCACAGGACCATTCAGCGGAAAGTTTTTCCAGTTAATATGATCAATCACATGATAGACAATCACCGAAAGTGCCGCAAAACCGCGTAAAAGATCAATCATTGGATAATGCAATGATTTTGAGCTTTTATTCAGCGGAACCGATGCGGATTCAGTTGCATTAATAACATCAGGTGTGCTGTTTTCTCGCTGGGAATAACGCTTCGATAGTTGAATATGATCGCCGGACTGTTCGGTTTGATTCACTGATTTCATCCGGCGAGACCCTTAGAATAAAATCGATACTATTTCAGCGATTGAATTACATGGCCGCCCGAGCCGATTTCCAGATATTTTTTGCCCATTTCAGCGGTGGTTTGTGAGCGTGTTTACGCAGCATTTTAATGATCCTGGGCTCAGGTTTACCCTGATTTGCAACGGCTCTGGCACCATTTGCTGCAAACCAGTGAAAATAACTCCTGTTGATATCATTTGTCTGATAGGGGTCTGGAAATGCCTGTTGCAAATCTTTTCGAGTGCGATAAAGCAATCGCTGCTCGCGAGTGATTATATTTCCGTTATCAAAAGTTGCCCATTTGCTCGGCCGCTTGCCCAGCAGGCTCTGGCCATATTTTTCACAATCGGTAAGATACCAGTCGCGAAGGTCAAAGAGCACGGGGCTTTGCTTGCCATAGCGGTCAAGCATCGTCAATTGTGCGCCTGAGTCAAAGCCGGAGAAATGATAAAATACAAGAGGGCAGCCATTAATCGTAATATTCCATGGTGCTTCACCCTGCGCTTTACGATGTGTCAAATTCCAGGTAGCGACATTGAAGCCGGGGTTACGCAGAATTGCAATATCGTCAAAGAATGCTGGTGCCAGATCAACCCAGCGCTGGTCTGTGAAGAGGCCGCGGGGCTTGTCATCATGGCAGAAATGGCGAAGGCGTTCAGCCCACCAGCGGGCGAATTTCAGGCCCTGATCCGTGCGCCTGACGGCCAGAAAACCAAGATTATACACGCCATGTGCCAGCGAGCAGATTTCATTATCAATAATGGCCTGCATTGTCTCTTCAGGCTGGCACTGATGGGGAGTGAGTGCAATGGAATGTTTTGAAAGTGTCTGATTTAATTCGTCAAGCGACCCAAGCACAGCAATATCAGGGTCGAAATAAAAGACTCTTTCAGCGCCGACGGTATCAAAAAGATATTCAACCATCGCGCCTTTGACAGCTGTACACAGCTCAACGACGCTATGACCGAATGTCCATGCCTTGAGATTTTCAATCGGCAATTTGTCAGGGGTGACGATATGATCAAACGCGGAGAGTGTTTCAGCCGGGCAATCCGCCGGAATATCGTCGGAAAGCAGCAGATGAAATGTTGCGCCTGGGTTTGATTTTTTCAGCGTATGTGCCAGAACCGCTGCTTTAGGCAGATAATTGGCAGTGATGCTCGTGAAGATGTGCATGATCGCTCCTTGATGCATGCGAGGGGTTGATTAAATTGAATTTGTTCTTGATTTGAATCGTATTATTATCTTCGGAGATTTGACCGGGCTGCAACGATTTCAATTGATCACGACTCAAACCATAATAATCCTCAAGAAAATTAGGATATTCGGCAAAAGCAGTGAATTGTTGAACCGATTTCAATTCAAGCTCTCTGGCTCGCTGAATAAAGAGATCATTCAGCTGATCCGGCGGCAGATCTAACGAAATGCAATCGCCTATATTTGCTGATTTCACTCGCTGGGCCTGAGCACCAAGGTCATAAACCATGGGCCAGAAGCCGGCAAGCTGAGCGACCGAAAGTGTGTACATATACGTTTCAGGCCAGATACTTGGCAACCAGGCCAGGTGGCACGCGGCTTCATCAAGCCGGGCCCAGACTTCATGCTCAAAATAAGGGCCGGTCAGCTCAACGTGTTTTGTGGCTAATAACTGGGGCTCGAGATTCGACGTGCCAACAAGCACAAATTCAAGCGGTAATTGACGATCTGCGGCGTCTCGAGCGGCCTCCAGAAGCTGGGCTGAGCCTTTGATTGAGCCTATGGTGCCGATCACCGCAACACGAATTTTTTCCCCCTGATTGTATTTTCGAGCCAGAATTTCATTGGGGCGAGAGGGTTCGATATGTGGCCTGGTTTCAATATTTAAGCCTGGGAAATAGCGGGAAAGCCTTTGATTGACATCATCGCTTGGCACATAGATTTTACGTGCGCCAGCAAGCCGGTCAGACCATTGACTGCGATAATGATCAATTGCAACTGAAAATGGCTGGCCGTGGTAATCGCCCAGACGCTTCAGGCATGAATTGCAACCGGCACCGTCGGGCTCGCCGCAATATCGGCCTTTTTCGTCATTGAGATGAATGCGTGGGCAAATCGAATGATAATCATGCAGAGTAAAATCTGTAGCCAGATTCTGGCCTTTAATTGCATTAAAAAAGGCCTGAGGCACACCCATGGTATGATGCACATGCACAAGGGCCGGTTTCATGATATTCAGAAGATCATTGCATTTAGACTCGTCGGGCAGAATGACTCTGCGCCAGAGGAGTTTCCAGTTCTCGCTGCGTTCTTCAAAAACAAGACGGCCGGAGAGATCAGGCCGGGCATAAACCGATCGCACCTGCTGGGAAGCCAGCCGGCTGGCCATGTCTCGGACGTGGCGCTCAGTGCCTCCGCCACCGACGTGGCTCACTGAAATGATCACCGGTCGATCGTCGGCAGAAAACGCTTTTGTTTCAGCGGACCATTGTTCGCGTTTTTCGTTCAGTTTAAATTTGCATTTTGCGCCAAATCGCCGCAACCATGCCAAAGGGCCATGCCGATGCACAAGCATCGCCGCCTGCCAGCCTGATTTCAGCATTTTTCTTCGAATAGTACCTTTAGGGGCAATTTTGCCTGCAATTTTTGAAAGTTTATTGATGATTTTCCATGAAATGGAGCTGGTTGCCAGCTTCCATTGCATTTTTAACTGCTGATTTTCAGCTGAGAGTCTGGCAATTTTTAACTCATTTTCAACAATTTGAGATCGTAGCGCAGAAATCAGATTATGAGCTGAATCCGTTTCAGTGATATCCTGAAGATAATGTGATTCTGATTCGCTGGTAGGTGTCATCCTGACCCCCGACATTTTTGACGCTACGTCCCTGTTGTTGTCCATTAAGATTACTGATATTCGAAACCCGAAAAACTGTCAAGTTTGATCTGAAGGACTCTCAGCCTCAGCCTGCCGTGTAAGGTCGCGAATGGCATTGATATTCCAGAGATAAATGATCATGGAAATGACGCCCAGACCGTAAGTTAGGACACGATAGCCCATCATCGCCACTGCACCTGAAGGATGACCAACGAATTGAAAAAGCTGGCCACTGATTTCTTCGGAAAAACCAAGTGCTCCGAAAGGCAATGGCACCGCTGTGGAAAAGAGCACGAGCGGGAAAATAAGCAGATGCTTGCCCAGAGAGACCTGAAAATCTGGAAATAAGGCACGACCGACCAGATAACAGGCAGCGCATGTGAGTGCATGACAGAACATAGAGACCACGAGCGTTAATACAACTTTTTGCCATTTTGAGCGATATGATTTGGAAAGAAGGCCGAATTCATGGGCGAGTATGCCGATTTTCCCTTTGTTTTCAACCAGTTTTGGAAGTAAACGATTGGGAACATCAAGCAGGATGATGATTAATGCAACTGAGCCTGAAAATGCCATCAGGATTGCAAAAAGGCCAAAATTACGAACGGGTGGACTCAGGTTTTGCCAACCGACGATTGAAGCCAGTGAAGCAAGATAAAAGAGGCCAATCAGGCCGACGATTCGATCGATTAAAAGAGTTGTAATGGCCTGTGTTCGTGGCAGATTCATGCGGGCCAGGTAGGCAGCTTTGACAAGATCGCCGCCAACGGCCCCGGGGATGACGAGATTAAAGAAACTGCCAACATAGCTGAGACGAAGGCAGTCAATCAGCTTGAAATTCACGCCAAGCATGCGCACGAGTGCATACCAGCGTAGAAATGAAATAAATGCGGCGATATTTACCAGCACGAAGCCGAGTAAATAATATTGATATTGGATCGGGCGCGAAAAGACGTCGGACAGGACCTGACGGTTGTTCCAGAGCGTCCAGGAAAGGAAGCCCAGGCCAACAATCAGGAGAATCATATTTGCGATTCCGCCTCGTTTTTTGCCGGATTTATTTGGCTGGTTCATGTGCTGATTGTATTTCTGAATGTCAGAAAAGTGTATAGATAAATGGTGCAGCGGCCGAGCCTGAAAGCAGGATGAGGGCACCCATCAGAAGTAGGACAAGCAAAATGGGGGCCAGCCACCATTTTTTATTTTCTCTGAGGAATTGAATAAATTCGGCGATCAGGCCTTGCTCGTTCTCGGCAGCGGCTGATTCGAAGGCATTTTTTTGTGATTTTGAATCGCTCATGAATGACAATTCCCCTGAAAAAGATCAGTATTGTTTAAGGTATCGGGTAGAGTCTGTCGGCTGTGTTTTTGCACGCCAGTAGCTGCCATTCGGGTCAGGCGACTTTCGCAGGGCCAGCGCATCGCGGCCGATCAGGCGAAAAACAATTGAAACAGGTGTAAAGACAAAAAGAAAAACTGATAACAGGATGATTTTGCTGACGACAAATCCAATGGGAAATGCAAGAATCATCCAGCCAATGAAAATATATTTCAAAAGCGATGGTTTGATAATGCCACAAAGTCCGG
>JBILGL010000542.1:0-3306 GCA_044351075.1 Isosphaeraceae bacterium
CACAAGTTTTGAAGTTGCGCTTTTGTATCGTCGATTGGCTGAAATCCCAGGATTCGATAGGATTTTTAAATGCCCGGAGGCCATAACTATTCATAGTCAGCTCCTCTGAAGCCCAATAATTCAATGCTTATTCTTAACAATGGCCGGAGGCCATAACTATTCATAGACGGCTCCTCTCGAGCCGCAAAGAAAACAGATCTCTCAAAAAGCGCAACTTCAATGAGCACAAGCAAGGGATAAGTAATAAGACAGATTCCTCGGAATAATTCCCTCGCTAGCGATTCGGGTTAGCCTGCTATCGTGGAATTGCGGCCAAAAACCAGCAAAGACAAAGAATTATCCGGTTTTCTGAACAAACGGGGTTTAGAGTCAGAATTCATCAAGAGAGCCATTTACATCGAGCGATAATTCACAGAAATCGATCATTATTCGTCCAAAGAAAAAAAACCGTAAAACTTAAACATAAGAATCACAGGTATTTAAATAATTTTCTTAATGATTCTGGACGTTTTTTCATTAATTTAGATGGACGTTTTGAACGAATGACATACAAAACGATTGTAGTGATTTTTGCAGCAAGTGTTCCCGTCCTAACCAAGGAGATCCCATGCGTAAGTATCTGTTCGCCGCCGTTTTTGCTCTGTTCACCGCCACCACGTTTGCGGCTGACAAGGACATCGTTGATACAGCTGTTGGTGCTGGTTCATTCAAGACATTGGTTGCCGCAGTCAAAGCAGCCGGATTGGTTGACACCCTCAAGGGCGATGGCCCTTTCACCGTGATGGCACCAACCGACGAAGCATTCGCCAAGCTGCCAGAAGGCACTGTGGAAAGCCTTCTGAAGCCTGAAAACAAAGATAAACTGATTGCAGTTCTGACATACCACGTGATTCCAGGTAAGGCAATGGCTGCTGATGTTGTCAAGCTTGATGGCAAGTCAGTGAAGACCGTTCAGGGCTCATCTGCAACGATTAAGCTCGACGGTGGCTCAGTCTTGATCGACAAAGCCAAGGTCGTCAAAACGGACATCGTCTGCAAGAATGGTGTGATCCATGTGATCGACGCCGTGATTCTGCCGCCAGCTAAGTAAATATTAAACATCTGCCAGATGACAGGCGTCGATTTCGACGCCTGTTTTAGTTTTCACCCACCTGAAAATAGAAGTATATTTTGCTTTTGAAATTACTATGATCTGTTTCATTCTATTAAATCAAATCAAAATTCCAAATAGCCACCAAATGATCAACGTAACGAGCACTGGGCCGATGATTGGCAGGAAATAAGTGGCCATGATCAGCCGACGGTTGCGCTGGAAGAAATTAAAAATGCCTGTGTTTGTGTCATATTCGTCGAGTGGAAATTCAGAATTTCCATACTTTTGCATGGGGATGGCAAGGTCTTCGTAGCTCCAGCCACAGCGCTCGCAATGATCATCCGATTCAGCCATAGGCGATTGACAAGCCAGGCAGGTGTTATCAGCCGCCAGCTCTTCCTGTCTGATCAATTCGTCGTGGCTGCTTAATATTTGGCGAGCATAAACTAATTGAGCCGCCGGCACCTGCAACTTGGTAAAGCCGATGGCATTGCTCAGCATCCAATCCATCTCTATGGTATTGGCATCGGCAACGATGGCGGTGACGCCTTCCTGTTCAAGAATTGATCGGGCGAGCTCGGCTTCATGGGCAAAACGAAAGGTCCGAACGACTTTCCAGTTAATTTCCATCGACCATGCATCCTCTATCCTGGCTGAACAATTTAAATTTCGCGAATTGAATTACGAAGTCGTTCGTATCGGCGTTTGAGGCCGGGGCCACCTGCTTCAGGATAAAGCACCAGGGTGGCGTCGATCAACTTGCGGGCTTCGTCGTCGCGGCCTTCGCGATAAAGTGCTTTGGCCAATTCCAGACGACCGAGAAACCAGGGAATTTCTCCCTCTGTCTCCTGCCCGACCCAGCGGGAAAGATAGTCAATCGCCTTTGATGTGGCGTTAAGCCGTAAAAGAGCGTCGGATACGGCATAAAGCAGCGTGGGGCCGACATCGGGATTGGCCTTCAGCCAGGCATCAAGCCGCGGCTCGGCGGCTGTCGGCTGGCCGGCGTAAATCAGCCCTCTGATTTTTCGAAGTTCCAATTCCTGATTAATCTGCGGTGATTTTTTCTGATCGGCGGCCGGCAAATTTTCAGAGAGGCGGGCCATGGCCGAGCCAAGCTGCTTGCGAACAAGCTCGGTATCAATAATGGCGGCCGAAACATCAAGCACGCGGCACATATCAAGCACGAGTGTGTCGTCCATCGCCTGATCGCGGGCCTTCAATTGGGCTTCAAGGTCGAGCGAGCGGCCCAGCAGAGCGTCGGTCATGATCATGATGGAGCTGGAGAGCTGTCGCTGACTTTCACGCGTCAGCCGTGTCTGCAGGCGAAGGCAGGCCTGGCGGGCGTTGTCAATTCGGTCAGAGCCGGGTGTGAGGTCAATGCGGCAGATATAGAGCTCGATGGTGATTTTATCGGCCGGGGCAATGGCCTCATCGCGGGCTCTTTCCATCCGCTGTCTGGCCGATTCCCAGCGGCGGCCAAAGGCTTTGGTATCGCCCACCAGCACCAGTGTTTCAAGCTGTTCCAGATCGATACGGCCCGCGGCCAGTCGCGAGGCAAGCCACCGGGGATGTGAGGGCGGAATTTCGGCCCAGGCATCGATGGCGGCTTCTTTTTCTCCTGAAGCCGCTGCGGTTTCGCCCTCAATCCAGCGCACTTCGCCGGTGGTCAGCTCATCTTCGGCAAATCGTTCCAGATGCATGGCAATGGCATCAGCAAGCATTGGCCGACCGCTGATCCCCATGGCCTTGATGCTCATAACGCGCAAGACGCTGGCCTTGGGGCCGAAAGGTGTGGGTTCCGGCTGGCTGATGACATTCAGCATACGGGCCTGTGCGTTGTTGAATAAGCCTGCCCGATACCACGCAGCACCAGCCTGATACTGATACTTCAGGGCATCAGCCGTATTTTTTTCAGCGACGGCACGTTCGGCGGCCGTATCAAAAGCCCGGGCACCTTTTTCATCCTGCCCCTGAAAAAGAGAGGCCTCGGAAAGAGCAGCCCACCAGACGCTATTGCCGTCGGAAGGTGGAGTGATGCCAGAGGAGACCAGAATTTTTCTGGCCTGAATTGCGTCGGGATCGGTGGAAGAGCGAATTTTCATAATGGCCTGAAATACCTTTCGCTGGATTTCAGGCTTTTCATTCTCAGGTGGAAGATCCTTCCAGCGATGGGCCCAGAGCTCGATTTCAAGGCGGGCGGCCAGGCTGACGGG
>JBILGL010000543.1:0-3295 GCA_044351075.1 Isosphaeraceae bacterium
CGGAAGGCGAAGCCGTAGGGAAGATCATTCGATCGAAGCAGTCGAGCGCCCAGCTTTCAACATATTTTGTCGGGCGAACAGCCTTTTATCGCCTGCGCCAGTCGGTTCAGCGTGAAGAAGGCGAGACATTCAATATCGGCCGTTTTCATGAAGCCGTGCTTGAGCAGGGCAGCGTGCCTGTCAAATACCTGCCCGAGCTGGTGCGCGAGCGACTCAGGCAGCCCCGATCGGCCAGGTTTGAGTGAGCGATTGATCGCTTCATAAAGCATCGTTTCAAGTGAAGGTATGGCACGAACGAAATCACTGCCATACCTTCTTTTTTTCGGGTTTTCCCCCTTGCCACTTTCACTCGGGCTGGTTTTTCACTATGTTGATCAGCAGCCATTTCATGTCAGGGGCTTTTGCGATTGCCGCCTCGGCTGAAATTCACTTCCCAACCCGCAGAAAATGAGCCGATGATGACTGCGTTTCGATCGTTGAAAACCGCTGCCGCTGCCGAAGTCAGGATTTACGAAAACGCCGCCGTTGGCTGCGTTGATGCCGCTGAAATCATCGCAAATATTGTAAAGGCCAGGCCAGATGCCGTACTTGGTCTGGCCACCGGCTCAACACCCATACCCGTCTATCAGGAACTTGTTCGTCAATCGCTGGCCGGTGAGCTCTCAATGGCTGGCGTTTCCACATACAACCTTGATGAATACTATCCCATCAGCCCGCTGAACGACCAAAGTTATCGTTGGTTTATGCACCTTCATCTCTTCCGTTTTCTGAATTCGCCTGCCAATCAGGCCCATGTGCTGGATGGTACCGTGCCCGCTGCTGCTGCCGAAGAGCACGCCAGCCAGTTTGAATCGTGGATCGAGCGGGCAGGGGGGCTTGACCTGCAACTTCTCGGCATTGGCCGCAATGGGCATATTGGCTTTAATGAGCCTTTTGAGGCTTCGCTGGAAGCCGCTTGTGCTTTGCCAACGAGGCTTGTCGAACTGCACCCGGTGACCCGCACCGATGCTGCACCCGCTTTTGGTGGGCTGGAAAATGTGCCAACACATGCCTTGACCGTGGGTACGAAAACGATTCTCGCGGCCAAAAAGATCCTGATTCTTGCCTTTGGGGCAAACAAAGCTGATGCGGTGGCGGCTTCGCTGCAGGGCCCGCCCACATCCAATGTACCAGCCTCTCTGCTTCAATCACGCAGCGAAAATGTCGTCTGGATTATCGACGAAGCTGCCGCAGCGAAGTTGAGCTGACGAATCAACCATCAACACCGGAATAGATCAATGGATGCTAATATCTGGATCCAGCAATACGACCCCACCGGCTTCTGGATTCTCTCCACGGTGATTGCTGCCTTGCCGCTGGTGGTGTTGCTGGGGCTTTTGATCACGGGTAAGGCGAATGCTTGGCAGTCAGCCTGGGCCGGGCTAGTCACGGCGATGATTGTAGCGACGCTCGCTTTCGGCATGCCGGTGGAATTGGCCCTGCGGGCGACGCTTGTTGGCTCAGTTTTTTCCCTCTTTCGGATTATCTGGCTCATCACTGGCGCGGTCTTTCTTTATGACATCGCTGTGGAAACCGGTCAGTTTGAAGTCATGAAGGCATCAATTGCCAGCCTTTCGGGCGACCGCCGGATTCAAGCCGTACTGGTGGCTTTTTCGTTCGGAGCATTTATCGAAGGCGCGGCCGGTTTCGGTGCCCCGGTAGCCATCTCAGCCGCTTTTCTGGTAGGGCTTGGCTTTCGCCCATTTCAGGCGGCAGTGCTCTGCCTGGTGGCAAATACAGCGCCCGTGGCCTGGGGTGGCCTGGGCACCCCCATTCGCACGCTGGGTGCGGTCACAAATCTTGACGTCGAAGCCATCTCTGCCGTCTCTGGCCGCATTTTGCCGCCAGTTTCGTTCATTATCCCGATCTGGCTGGTCGCCATGATCGCCGGCCTGAGAGGGGCGCTGGGTATTGCTCCTGCGCTGGTTGTGATTGGCGGAGTTTTTGCCGGTGTGCAGTGGTTTTGGTCGAATCACATGGGCTTTGAGCTGGTCGATATCGTCTCTTCGCTTTCAAGCCTGATTGCGGCGGTTATATTGCTGAAATTCTGGAAGCCGCGGCAGGAATGGAAATTTCCGCATGATGACACGACAGAAGTCAGGTCTGAATCAATCCCCACAGCTCGCGTCATGCGTGCTTGGGCACCATTTGCGATTTTGACGGTGATGGTCATGATCTGGGGCGTGCCATCTGTGAAGAAATGGCTGGCTGACCATGCTGATTTCAAGCAGCCGATGGCTGGCCTGCACCGGTTGGTGGCCAAGGGCGAAGCGCTGACTGGCCGGGCCACGCCCGACCCGAAAAAAGACCTGGAAGATGCTTTTCTGGACGTCGCCCCGGCCAGCTCGACCGGCACCGCCACGATGATCGCAGCGGTAATTTCCGGCTTTTATCTCGGCCTTCGCCCCGGGCGAATGATCCGCATGTTTGGCAATACGCTCTATCGACTCCGGCCCGCATTTGCGGCCATTCTCGGCATGCTCTGTCTGGGATATGTGACGAAATATGCCGGGATGGATGCTGTGCTGGGCCTGGCAATGACCCGCACCGGCAGCACGTTTTATCCGATTTTTGCGGCCCTTCTGGGCTGGCTGGGCGTGGCCCTGACGGGTTCTGACACGGCCTCAAATGTGCTTTTCGGTAATTTGCAGGTGATAACCGCCGAAAAACTCGGCCTGAGCCCGCTTTTGATGGCCTCGGCCAATACCACCGGCGGCGTAATGGGCAAGATGATCGATGCACAATCGATTGTCGTTGCCGCAGCCGCTACTGGCGAACATGGGCAGGAAGGGCCGATTCTGCGGGCCGTTTTGCTGCATTCCATCGTGCTGGCTCTGATTGTTGGTGGGGTGATCTGGCTCTATGCCCATGTCATGCCTTGGGTTGTGGCTGTTTAATCGTTTTGGTTCGGATTGATTCTGCCGGTGCATCAGTCGTCGGCTCAGGTGTGATTCCGATTTTCACCACTGATTGATTCACTGTTTGCCCCAACCTTTGGGCTGTGCAGTGGAGTCACAGCATGGGCGATGGCGAGTATTTCAGGTGCAGATTCATCCGCTGATTGACGAATTGTGTCACGAAGCATAATTTTATTGTAAGAATCACGGGGGGAGGATTTTACAATGGCTCGGCAGAATTTGATTTACCACTGCTGTCTCGGCGTTGTTCTGGCAATAATTTCGTCGGGACTACTTCTGGCGATTGACCAGTCCAGGGAAAAATCTGATTCGCGCCGAGATAAGCCATCCGCCGGTGA
>JBILGL010000545.1:0-3286 GCA_044351075.1 Isosphaeraceae bacterium
GCCTGCCGGGCCTGGGACTGCCATTGGCACTTTGCATCATCTCATCGACATATCTATTGGGGCTGATCATTCTTCGATACCTGCCGGAAACGAAAAACCAGCCGCTGCCGGAATGACGGCCGTTCTGCTTTTTTTCGGCTTAAAGAATTGATCATTCAACAAACAATATCACCGGCAAAATTCAGCCAGGAGTAATCGAAAATGAGCCCAGTCCAAAATTCACCGCCACCCGTGGGCCTTGGCCTCTGGAAAATACCGTATGAATCAACTGCCGCACTGGTGTATGAGGCACTTCGAGTGGGCTATCGGCACCTTGATGCGGCCTGTGACTACGGCAATGAATCCGCAGCTGGTCAGGGCATTGAGCTGGCATTAAAAAATGGTATTTGTAAAAGGGATGAACTTTGGGTTACATCAAAACTCTGGAACACCTATCACAGGCCAGAGCATGTGCGGCAGGCGGCTGAGCGGTCGTTGCGCGACCTGAAATTGCAGGAGCTTGATTTGTATCTTGTCCATTTCCCGATCGCTCTGGAATTTGTGCCATTTGATGATCGTTATCCGCCTGGCTGGCTCTTTGATCCGACGGCAGAAAGACCATCAATGAAGCCGGCAAAAATACCGATTGCCGAAACCTGGGGCGCAATGGAAGATCTCGTCTCAGCGGGGCTTGTAAAGCAGATTGGTGTGGCCAATTTCGGTATTTCTCTGCTGCGTGACCTTCTCAACACAGCCACCATTCAGCCCTCGGTGCTTCAGGTTGAGCTGCATCCGTATCTGACACAAGAAAAACTCCTGCGATTCTGCCGAGAGTCGTGTGTTTCTGTCACCGGATTTTCACCCCTGGGCGCTTTGTCGTATGTTCCTTTAGGAATGGCCCGAAATGAAGAATCAGCCATGACCGAGCACGCCGTCGTGGCCGCCGCCCATGCACACGGCCGAACCCCAGCCCAGATCTTGCTGCGATGGGGAATTCAGCGTGGAACATCTGTCGTACCAAAGACGTCATGCATCGAACGACTGCCAGAAAATCTGCATGTGACAGACTTTCATCTGTCAGATACTGAAATGGCCGCGATATCTTCGCTGAATCGTAACCGCCGATTTAATGACCCCGGCGACTTTTGCGAGATGGCTTTTAACACCTTTTTCCCAATCTACGAATAACGAATCAATTTCACGGAGCAAGATAAAGTGGCACTTTCCGTTGATCAAGTACGCATAGATGGGCAGTTATCCAAGGGCGATGATTTATTCCCGGTGGTTTACGTCTGTCGTGACGCCACTGTGAACCTTGAGAGAGCCTGCGCCTGGGCATCGGAAAATAGCGAGATTCTGCTGGAGGCCGCGCAGAAGCACGGGGCAAGCCTCTATCGCGGCTTTGGCCTGAATACGGCGGAAGACTTTGACGCCTTTGTCACGGCTTTTGGCCTGCCGGCATTCACTTATGAAGATTCGCTTTCAAACGCAGTCCGCATGAGCCGAACGCCAAGGGTTTTTACCGCAAATGAAGCACCACCGACAGTTCAAATCTATTTTCACCATGAAATGGCCCAGACGCCCTATTACCCGACCCGGCTGTTTTTCTTCTGCGAACTGGCGGCTCAGAAAGGTGGCAGCACACCAATCTGCCGGTCGGACTGGGTCTGGCAACGACTTGAAAGGGAATGCCCTGCCTTTGCCAGCGACGTTGCCGAAAAGGGGCTGCAATATTCCAACGTGATGCCCGGCGAGATGGATATGCAATCAGGCATGGGCCGAAGCTGGCAAAGCACCCTGCGGGCACCCTCGCGTGAGGCCGCCGAAGAGCGACTCTCAGGCCTGAATTATACCTGGGAATGGCAGGCGGATGGCTCATTGCGGACCACCACTCCTGTGCTTCAGGGCGTCTATGACCTACCCGACGGCCGTCGAACATTCTTCAATCAATTGATCGCAGCTTTCAGCGGCTGGAAGGATGCTCGCAACGACCCCTCCAAGGCCATTCGGCTGGGCGATGGCTCGCCCCTCGACCGAAAGGCTGTTGAATCGTCGATCAAAATCGCTGAGGAATTGGCATTTGATATTCCCTGGCAAACAGGCGACGTGGCACTTGTCGACAACTATGTGGCCATGCATGGTCGTAGAACCTTTGAAGGCCCACGAAAGGTGCTCGCCGCTATGGTCTGACAGATCATCTACCTCTCAGTTTGATGCGGCTTTTTTCTTGTTCTGCTGCTTCTTTTTGCCTGCACCTTTGCCTGGGGCAGCGTTTCTGGCAGGTTCACTGCTGAAATCTTTGCCCCACAGTGGACGAATGTTTGACTCGTTCCACTGATCCCAGATGGCCTGTAATTCTCTGGCTTTCTCAGGGTTTGTTGCCGAAAGGTCATGATCTTCATGAATATCGGCAGCAAGATTATAAAGTTTTGCGGATGTCACAGGCTGATTTGTTTTGCCAGTCTGAGTCTCGATATTTGAGTCATATCGCACCAGTTTCCAGTCGCCTGATCGAATGGCCATCTGCTCACCAAATCGCCAGAAGAGTGCCTCGTGCGGCGATCCTTTCTGCTCACCTGTGACGTAAGGCAAAAGGTTGACACCCTCCACCTTCCATTCCGCTGCAGGCTTAATTTCAGCAGCGGCCAGAGCCGTGGCATGAAGGTCAAGCTGAATAACCGGCTTTTCATAAATCCCCGGCTTTACCTTACCCGGCCATGCCAGCAGAAAAGGAACGCGGATCCCCCCTTCAAGTGTCGTTCGCTTGCTGCCGCGAAGTGGGGTGTTAATCGAGCCATTAACAGTCACGCCCAGCATCGTCGGGCCGCCATTATCGCTGATAAATGCAATCAGCGTGTTTTTTTCCTGTCCGGTTTCGGCCAGCTTTTTCCTGACGCTGCCAATCGCTTCATCCATCGAGATCATCATGGCTGCATAATCGCGCCGCTGCTTGTTTTCGATGTGAGCCAGCTTCGCCAGCAATTCCGGCTTGGCATGCATTGGGGTATGCACTGCGTTAAACGTCAGGCAAAGCAGCCACGGCTCATTCTGATGCCGGTCAATAAAACTCACGGCCTCACGGCCGAACGCGTCGGTCGTATAATCAAGTTCTTTCACATTTTCGGTGCCGCGCAGAATACCGGCAGACTCAAAATAGCTATGCGCCCCGCCCAGAAAGCCAAAAAACTCGTCGAAGCCTCGCTGCTGCGGCTGCATTTCCGGCTTGTTGCCCAAGTGCCATTTGCCCACCAGACCGGTTTTATACCCTGCGGCTCGAAGCCGGTCTGCCAGCGTTTTTTCAGTCAAG
>JBILGL010000255.1:0-6343 GCA_044351075.1 Isosphaeraceae bacterium
TTGCGACCAATACAACTATTTTATTTTCACCAAGGGTAATTCTTGGAATAATTGGAAAAGTTTCGCTGGTTTAATGGGGTGTGGGATAGGATCTCACAGAGGCACAAAGACACAGAGGAATAATACAGATGTAGTGCGTAGGGCACGGTTTAACGTGCCATGTTTTTGTATTATTTCGAATGATAAATTAAGGCGTTTTAATATTTATGGTTGCGATGGGTAATGCAAATGGCGTCGTGTTTGAATATGAAAAAATTAAAAGACCTTTCACGATAAATCGTGTCCTAAGACAAACATTGGAACATACAATAAAACCTGTCACGAGTGATCGTTACTTACTACAAATACCTTAACAGTTAAGACGCAACTGACTCTTAATGGCAGGAAATAAATTGATGGCAGGCATCAATGGTGGGAATTATTGGGAGAGTCTGTTTCTGACGCTTTTGGATAGTTTGCACTTGCCCCCACCTCTCCACTTTTCAAAAAAACGAAACTGATTCATCAAGAACTATATTCCCACCCACACTTTTCCCGACTATAATTCATATGAAATCACGCCGGGATGCTCGCCTGCACAGGTTGCTCATGTCATTCTCTCTCAATCCTTACCTGACTTTGATCCATCGGCTGGGACCGGTTGGCGTTTTGTTTGCTTTGATTTTCAGCATTAGTCTCGTGCCCATCAGGGCGGATGAACAAGCTGATGGCATGGCATTTTTTGAAAAAAATATCCGCCCGGTTCTGGTCAATTCCTGCTACGGCTGCCACTCTGCCGATGCCGCCAAAGCCGGCAAGCTCAAGGGCGGCCTGCTGTTGGATAATTTACAGGGCCTGCTTACAGGCGGCGAAAGTGGCCCAGCACTGGTGCCTGGTAAGGCGAGCGAAAGCCTTATTATGGAAGCACTTCGGTATGAAACTTACGAAATGCCGCCCAAGGGCAAGCTGCCCGATGCCGTGATCGCCAATTTCGAAAAATGGATCAATATGGGTGCCCCTGACCCGCGATCGGTCGCCTCTGCCGCACCAGCCCCACGTCGATCGGCGTTTTCCATTTCGGAGTCGGATCGTCGGCACTGGTCGTTCCAGCCGATGAAAAAACAGCCCGTGCCGAAGGTCAAAGCCGAAACCTGGGCGAAAACCGATATCGACCGCTTTGTTCTGGCCAATCTTGAGAAAAACGGCATTGCACCCGCACCGCCGGCAAACCGTGAAACGCTGTTGCGGCGGGTGACATTTGCACTGACCGGTCTGTCGCCCAAGCATGCCTTTGTGGAGGCATTTCTGGCTGATCAATCACCCGATGCTTACGAAAAAGCAGTTGACCGCCTGTTGGCTTCAACCGACTTTGGGATTCAGTGGGGCCGCCACTGGCTCGATGGCGTGCGCTATGCCGACAGCATCGATAAATCAGGCGTTTACAAGAATTGGGTTTTTCAGAGCCTTAATGATGACTTGCCCTACAACGAATTTATCCGACTCCAGATTGCCGGCGACCTGATTCCGGCAAAGAATGTCGGCAGTGATAAAATTCATGATTCGGGGGCATCGCTGGACGGAATCACCGCGACCGGCATGCTTTCGCTGGCATCGTGGGAGCAGGTCGGCCGCGACTTTGCCGTGGCTGAGATTGTGGACAGCCAGATGGACCTTGTGGGGCGTCAGTTTATGGGCCTGACATTGGCCTGTGCCCGCTGCCACGACCATAAATTTGATCCGGTATCGACCGAAGATTACTACGGCCTGGCTGGTGTCTTTTTCAGTAGTCATATTGTGGACGGAACTTTGATCGCCGACGATCGTCTGGGGAATAACCTGCTCCAATCGCCGCTGCTGAATCGCGAACAGGCCGCCTTTAATCGCGGTGTTGATCAGCAGGTAGCGAAAATTCGGGCTGAGATTGCGGCAGTTGAAAAGAAAATTCCACAGGCGGCTCGGCTGGTGGCCGTGAAAACCGAAATGACGGACGTCGAGGCCAAGCTGGCCAAGGCCACCGCGACGACAAAAAAAATGCTGACTGATCAGTCAGCCAAACTCAAGGGCGAGCTGGAAAAGCTGGACGCCGACCAGAAGAAAAACGGCTGGGCGACTGATCCGCCGGAGCTTGCGACCATCAGAGGCTTGAAAGAGAAGGCAGAAGGCCTGAAAAAGACGAAGAAAACGGCACCGGCGGCTGTGGTGGTTGCCGAAGGCGGTGTGCCGGGCAGCAACCGGGCGAAAATCGGCGATGCACCCGTTTACATTCGTGGCGACTATCAGCGTGAAGGCAAGGTGGTTCCCCGTCGTTTTCCGGTAATTCTGGCCGGTGAGAATCAGCAGCCGCTGGGAAAAAAGAGCGGCGAAAGTGGTCGTCGAGAGTTGGCTGACTGGCTGGCTTCGCCCGATCATCCGCTGGTTTCGCGAGTGATGGTCAACCGGATCTGGCAGCATTTGATGGGCAGAGGGCTGGTGCGTTCGCCCGACAATTTCGGGCTGCTGGGCGAGCGGCCGACGCATCCGCAACTCCTGGACTACCTGGCACTTCGGTTTATCGAGTCGGGATGGTCCACAAAGCGGCTTGTGCGTGAGATTGTCTTGTCATCGACGTTTCGGCAATCGAGCCGGGTGGGTACGGACGAGTATCGCAATGACCCTGAGAATGAGCGAATCAGCCATTACAATCGTCGTCGATTGACGTATGAAGAGATGAGAGACAGCCTGCTGGCAAGTTCCGGGCGACTGGCGGCAACAAGCGTTCAGCAACCCAGCGGCTCGAAATTGACGGGTGGACTGCTGGCCCGGACGGCTTTTGAGCCACAGGACCGGAAAAAGGCGAATGTGACATCGGCGATTTTTGATGGCCCCGACCCGAAATCCATCGTGCCACAGCGTGCTGAGACCACAACCACGCCGCAAGCCCTGTTTCTGATGAATAATGGCCTTGTGACGGAGTCGGCGGTGGCATTGGCCGGGCGGCTGCGGGACGACGAATCACTGAAAACCGATACCGACCGCATTCGCAGGCTCTGGCTGGTTCTCTATAACCGCCCGGCGGCTGGCGATGAAGTCGAAATGGCCGAGCGGTTTCTGGCGGAAAACACCTGGGAAGAGCTGATTTCAGCTCTTTATTGCACGAATGAATTTGCGTATATCGACTGACCGTTCAGTCGCGAACCAGCAGAGGCGTGAGCCATGAGAAATGATCTCTTCCAGCCTGATGCATCTCCTTCCTGCCGGCTCGACCGCCGATCGCTATTGCGAGGCCTGGCGGGCGGATTTGGCTCGGTGGGCCTGGCGTCGCTGCTTTCGGACGTCGCCGCGTCGGATTCGGCATCTGCCACGGCCAGAGAAGGATTGCCGCACTTCACGCCCCGGGCCAAACGGGTCATTTTTCTTTTCATGAATGGTGGTCCGTCGCAGATGGACACCTTCGACCCAAAGCCCGAACTCGTCAAATGGGCGGGCAAGCGGCTGCCGGTGCTGGATCAGAACACCAACAAGCAGCTGGGCAAGCCACGGCCGCTGGGCAATGCTTTTCCGTCGCCCTGGAAATTTGCCCGGCATGGGGAGTCGGGCATTGAAGTCAGCACGCTTTTCCCGCATGTGGCCCGCCAGATCGACAAAATCTGTCTCCTGCGGTCCATGTGCTGCGACAGCTTTTTCCATGCCCAGGGCACGCTTGAAATGATGACGGGCAGCGGTCTTTTTCTCCGCCCGAGCATCGGTTCATGGATGACTTATGGACTTGGCACGGAGAATCGAGACCTTCCCGGCTTTGTGGTGCTGGGCAACCCGATGAGCCTGGTCGATACGACAAAAGCCTTTGGTTCCGCCTTCCTCCCAGCCGAGCATCAGGGCACCTATCTGCCCGACCTCAAGGACCCGATCCCAAACCTGAAGCCATACCGGCCTGAGTCTGAGCAGCGGGCCCAGCTTGATCTTGTCAGGGCTTTGAACCAACGACATCTGGAAGGGCGTGAGGATACTTCTGCCCTTAATGCCCGCATTGAGTCGTTTGAGCTGGCCTATCGTATGCAGGCCGCCGGTGCGGAGGCTTTTGATCTCTCACGCGAGTCAAAGGCCACGCGAGAGCTTTACGGAGCCGACGACAAAACGACAGGCGACTATGGTCAGAAGTGCCTGCTGGCCCGAAGGCTGGTGGAGCGAGGCGTACGCTGCGTGATTGTCAATCACAGGGACTGGGATCAGCATAGCAAGCTTGTTGAAGGGCACACGAAAAACTGCCGTGAGGTTGACCAGCCGATCGCCGGCCTGCTGGCCGACCTGGCGGGCCGAGGGCTGCTGGAAGACACACTTGTCATTTGGGGCGGCGAATTCGGCCGTACGCCCAACACGGAAGGCAAGGATGGCCGCGACCACAACACAGCCGCATTCACGATGTGGCTTGCCGGTGGCGGCGTAAAGGCTGGCCACATTCACGGCGTGACCGACGAATTTGGGGCATACGTGACGGAAGGTCGCATGCACGTGCACGACCTTCATGCCACGATTCTGCACCTGATGGGCATGAATCACGAAAAGCTGACATTCCGCTATGGCGGCCGTGACCATCGCCTGACGGACGTTCATGGCAATGTCGTTAAAGAGATTCTCGCCTGACGTTCAGCTATTCTGTCAAACGTCAGAATGCTGTCTGCCAGCCCTGCGTATGATTAACGCCTGGTCTGCTCATGCACAAAATCGACGAGTCGCCGCACATTATCAGGCGGCGTGCTGGGTAATATGCCATGGCCGAGGTTAAAAATGTGCCCTGGCCGGCCGGCGGCCTGATCAAGAATGATACGTGTCTGACGCTCGACTTCTGACCAGGGACCCAGCAGCATGATCGGGTCAAGATTGCCCTGAACAGCGACATCGTGGCCGATGTGTGCCCAGCTTTCGTCGAGATCGGCTCGCCAGTCCAGGCCAATTACCCAGCCGCCAGCCGCCTTCTGTGCCTTTAACAGATGTCCGGTATCGGTACCAAAATGGATCGAAGGCGTGCCCGGCCTGATCCCGTCAAATAGCCGTTTCATGTGGGGCTGAACATGGCGAACGTAGTCGCGTAGGGATAAATTCCCCACCCAGCTATCAAAAAGCTGCACACAGTCAGCCCCGGCGTCAATCTGGGCATTGAGGTAATGAATTGTGCCATCCGTGAGCCTTGCCATCAGTTCGGCAAAGGCATCGGGGTATTGATACATAAAAGTCTTGGCTTTGTCATAGTGGCGGCTGCCGCCCCCCTCAATTGCATAGCAGGCAAGTGTAAATGGTGCGCCGGCAAAGCCGATCAGGTCACGGCTTTGCGGCAGCCCGCGGCGAATGAGCCGCACTGCCTCATATACATAGCCAAGTGGTTCAGGGTCGGTCATCGCCTGCACTCTGGCCAGATCCGCTGGCGTACGAACGGGATTATAAATCACCGGCCCGTCGCCTTTGACAAACTGTAGATCAAAGCCCATCGGCTGCAATATCAGCAGAATATCGGCGAAAAGAATGGCCGCGTCGGCATCCAGCCAATTGGCTGCGTCAATCGTAACCTGGGCAGCGAGCTCGGGCGAGTGGCAAAGCTCCAGAAAACTGACCTTTGAACGAAGCTCGCGATACTCAGGCTGATACCGCCCAGCCTGCCGCATCAGCCACACAGGCGTGTGCGCAGGCACCTCACGGTGGCACGCCGCTAGAAACGGATTTTTCTGACTCTGGCTACTCTGATTCACGGCTCGCTGCTTCCGTTTGTTGTCAATTGTCTATGTCAATTATCGATTTGACCAAAAGCCCTGGGCGAAATTCGCTTCGTCGTGCTTTTCCAGCCCTTGGCCAGTGCCTGCAAAAGCGGCCCCAGCTTCGGATGCTCCGGCTCAATATCCGGCCTGATGCCATATTCCACAAGCGTCTCAGTCGCCACCGGCCCGACCGATGCCACGATTATCGTAGTTGTCAGGGCTGCTTTCAGTTCGTCCCAGCATCCATCAGCTATTGCAACTTCATGCAAGTGTCGAATCTGCTGCGCACTCGTCACCACCAGCGCTCCTGCGTGGCCTTCAATCATCATGCGAATGGCTGATTTCAAAGGGCCCAAGTCTTCCGGCAATGCCCATCGGTAAACCGGGACTGAATCGACTGATTTTACGCCCCGATCGATCAGACCTTGAATCAGCTCTTTATTGGATGCCCCATATTCCTGAATGGCGATTGACCGCCCGGCCACCGGATATTTCTGGTCTAGCGATTCGAGAATATCCCGCCACGTGTTTGGCTCAGGCACCTGCACATCGACCCGCACACCCCAGCCCCGCATCACGGTCAGCGGTTTCGGCCCGCGGCAAACCACTGCCACATTCGCCAGAGCTGCCCGCCATGT
>JBILGL010000395.1:0-4666 GCA_044351075.1 Isosphaeraceae bacterium
GCTTCGGCCAGGTGTTTCGCCCCTACACCGGTGAGGAAAATGACCGCGTCAAATTGGCCTGAAATCAGCTTTCTGGCGAAATCAAGTGCGGCCGTATTCTCTTCCAGCGGAATTTCTCGCATGGAAGGGGCCCGCAGAGCCACTCCACCCGCCCGCTCAATCAGAACGGCGGTCTGGTCCGACATCCGGCTTTCAAGTGCCACCACCCGCAGGCCATCCAGCGTATCCACTTGCTTTTCCAAATCGTTCTCGCCCGGCTCTCTGCCGCAATCGACCAATCGCCGCAACCAGCCTTCATTTCGTATAAAAAATAGTTATATCATGCAAATGGCGAAAAATCCACGCATCGAGCTTTTCGATCGCTTCCCTGCGCCTACAAAATTGCTGTATTTGAAGCAGTAAAGAGGAGCCACAAAGCCATGCCTGCCCAAGGCGATACAATTTATGATCTGGTGGTCGTCGGCGGCGGTATCGGCGGCCTGGCCCTTGCCTCGCTCGCCCAGCGAAAGGGCCTGCACACCGCCCTTTGCGAAAGCCACACACATCTCGGCGGCTGTGCCGGCTGGTTTGATCGTGGCTCTTTTACGTTTGACTGTGGTGCCACTGCGCTGATGGGCATGGCACCCGGCGAGCCTATTTTTGAGCTGCTCAAGCGAGTTGGTCTCGATTTTGAAGCCCTTCGAACGCCCGAATATCGGCTCTGCCTGGCGGGTGAAGAGCTCGTCATGACACCCGACAACGAAGCATGGGAAGCGACGATCCGCCGCCATTTCCCCCATCTGGGTGAAAATGCCGCCCGCTTCTGGCGTTTTCAGGAGCGTATCGGCCGCACCATGTTTGCCGCTGCCTCAGGCCTGCCCCGGCTCCCGCTGCGATCGCCTACCGATATTATACACAACCTCAAAATCCTTGGTCTATCGGGCACGGCCGCTTCGGCTACGTCGTTTGTCACAGTGATGAGTTTACTACGGCGGCTGCGGCTCAGTCACGACCCCAAATTCGTCGCCCTTGTGGCCATGCTCCTGCAGGACACCGCTCAGGCCGGCCCTGAAACCGTCCCCCTTGCCAACGCCGCTGCATGCCTTCAAGCTTACCGTTTCGGGCTTTCTCGGCCCATCGGCGGCATGAAGGCTCTGGCTGAAGGGCTGGGTGAAGCCTTCACTGGCTGGGGTGGCAATCTCAGACGAGCGACGATTGTCGATTCGGTTTCACTCGCATCAAAATCTTCTTTCACAAATTCGACTCCTGCGAAATTTCTTGTGAAAACCCGGCGGGGGGAAGTGCTGAAGGCGCGGCAGGTGGCCTTTAATCTGCCAGTTGACCTTGCCATGCGGCTTTTGGGGCGATCAGAAAAAGATGATGCGACACTGGCCCGCAAAGAGCAGAACAGCCGGGCCAAATGGAGTGCCTTCACGACTTATGCGGCGATCGATGCTGATTTTCTCGCAGGCCATCAGGCCCTTTTTCATCATGTTTTACAGGATGTGAACCAGCCAATTCACGACGGTAATAATGTGCTGATTTCACTCTCGCCGCCCAACGACCCAGGCTATGCACCGGCCGATTGCCGCACCGCCACCATGAGCACCCACGTCAACCCTGACGAATGGAAAAGCCTTTCACCGACCGAATATCAAGTCAAAAAGGCTGATTACGCCGCCCGCATGTCAGCCGCCCTTGAGCGTGCCTTTCCGGGCGTGCAGGCCGCCATCAGGCATATCGAATTTGCCAGCCCGCGATCGTTTGCCCGCTACACCCGTCGAACCATTGGCCGAGTCGGTGGCCCGCCTGTCAGTCGTCGAACAGCGAATTTAATGGCCGTTGATCCCGGCTCGCTCGGTAAAGGGCTTTGGCTCGTGGGCGATTCAGTCTTCCCCGGCCAGGGCACAATGGCTGTGGTGATGTGTGCCATGCGAGTGCTTGAACGCCTCAGCGGCGAAACGTGGTATAGTGACACCAGTGTCGCTCATTTTCGCCCCCTTGCACTTAGCGAGCCCGCCCATGCCGCCACTTGACGTTCTGGTCGTTGCCCCCCACCCCGACGATGCTGAGCTTGGCATGGCCGGCACGATCCTCTCCATGGTTGCTGAAGGCAAGCAGGTGGGTATCCTTGAACTGACAAATGGCGAACCGACTCCGCTTGGCTCGCCTGAAATTCGCCGCCGTGAAACGGACGCCGCCACTGAAAAACTCGGCATCGCGTGGCGAGGTAATCTCAACCTGCCCAACCGAAGCCTGGAAGCGTCGCTCGAAAATCGCCGAAGGCTGGCTGAGGCTTTCCGCGACCTGAGGCCATCACTCATTTTTGCCCCGTTCTGGGAAGATGCCCACCCAGACCACACGGCCGCCACAAAGCTGGTGGAAGACGCTAAATTCTGGTCGAAGCTCTCAAAGACGGACATGGCCGGAAAGCCGTTTCACCCCGCCCGAATTCTTTACTACTTCAGCGTTCATCTGCGGATTGTCGAACGTCCGAGTGTCGTTATCGACATTTCCCGCTATACGGCCGCCAAACGTGAAGTGCTTGAGTGTTACACCAGTCAGCTTGTGGCGAATCAGCCGTCGGGCGAGCCGGGCGTAATTGATCGTGTGCTTGAGCGAAACCGCTACTGGGGCATCATGGCTGGCGTGACTTCTGCGGAGCCATTTGCCAGTCGGGAACCAGTCGGCCTGCGATCGCTGCGAGACCTGACATTATGAATGAAAAATGCTTTTATCAATGATTCAGGTGAGTCAGTGGATTTCCGCGGATTTCCGGCAGAATGCAAAGCGATCTGCCGGGCAATGCCGCTAGAAATGATTACGATTCGTTCATGGAGAATGGGTCGGCGACTGGCTGGCCGGTGATACCAAGGTAATAAACCACAGCGCAGAGAAATGAAAGGGGTATCGTGATTAATAAACCAATTCCAATTGCCAGTGCGCCTGCGATATTCATGATGCCCAGCACCAGACCAAGCCCAAGAAACTGAACTTCATGGCCTTTCATAAGCTTATTGGAGAGGCTGAGCGACTCGACAATACCCACCGCGCGGTCAATCAGCAGGTAGTAAAACTGGGAAAGCCGGGTGATGATCAGGACATAAACCACCAGTCCGTAGATTGCTGCAATGAAAATTCCGATCGGACCGAGAAAGAAAAGCAATCCTGCTGGTATCATGGCACCAACGATCACCAGACCAAAGAGAAGTGAAGCACCGATGAGCGGCAGCAGAATGGGCCCTGCGCTAAAGAGATCGCCCATTTTAGCATCCCGTCCGCTGGCAAGGTTGATCAGGTAAGTAAACATGCCTGCTGTCAAGAAAAAACTGACAACAGAATTGAGCAATTGCAAAATGCCTTTGGCTGCCGGATTGTCTATTGCTCCGGCGACACCACTCAACAAATTGCCCAAAATAAAGCCAAGAAAAACGACAAAAATCGTCAGGCCCATTTTGCTGCGAAAAATTTGCCAGCTTCGGCTGATGACGTCGGAAATAGTGAAATTGCTCGACTGCCCGAAAGCGGCTTTTGAGCGGGGAACTGTTGTGTCTGCCTTGGGTGGGGCGTATGGATCAAAATCGTCGCCGTAGCTCATCGATGATTCTTTCGGAAGTAGATTCTGGGGGTTGTAAATCGCGATTCTGTAATAATTTTCATCAAGGGGTGCAAGGCTGTCAAGCCGGCTGGACAACCACAGTGCCTTCCAATGCGACTTTGGCGGCGAACGCTTCAGAAAGGCGGATGGTGATCGGGCCGACTGAGCCCGAGCCGATTTTTCTGGAGTCGATCATCGTGACCGGAGCCAGCTCGCCCATGGTGCCTGTGCAGAAGACTTCATCAGCACGGTAGAAATCGACAAGTGAAAGATCTTCGACGCTCGACGGCAGTCGCAGGTCTTCAGCCAACTGGAGCACGACGCTGCGGGTGATCCCTTCCGGGCAGGCGACCGTGCGAGGTGTTTGCAAGCGGCCGTTTTTCACCAGAAACAGGTGGGTGGCGTTGGTTTCGGCCACAAAGCCGCGGCTGTCGAGCATAACGGCATCGTCGGCCCCGGCAAGGTTGGCTTCAATTTTGGCCAGAATCGAGTTGATTAGATTATTGTGATGGATTTTCGGGTCGAGCACATCGGACGATGGTCGTCTGACGCTTGATGTAGCAAGCTTCAGGCCGGTTTTGTCGTAAACGGGCGGCTTGAATTCCGGCAGGACGATAAGCGTAGAGCCAGAAGTATTGAGGCGGGGGTCCATGCCTGAGGTAAGCTTGACGCCGCGGGTGAGTGTCAGGCGAATGTGAACACCGTCGGTCATTTTGTTAGCGGCAAGGGTTTTACGGATTTCTTCGACGATATTGTCGCGGCTGGGGATGTCGGCGAAGGCGAGGGCCTGGGCGGAATGCCGCAGGCGCTGGAGGTGCTCTTCCAGGCGAAAAATGCGGCCAGAATAGAGCCGAAGACCTTCCCAGACGGCGTCGCCCCCCTGCACCACCGAGTCAAACGGGGTCAGGCCCGGCTCGTCGCGACGAAAGAGCCGACCATTGACGCTATAAACGATATTGGCGTTTTTTTCATTGAATTTCTGGAGCATCTTCCGGAAAGTCCCTGATTTTCAAGACTTAAGCCGCACTTGATGCGTGCTGGCCGAGTGTGATTGTGCCGCAATGCACAGGCGATTAATGACTATCGATA
>JBILGL010000084.1:0-11007 GCA_044351075.1 Isosphaeraceae bacterium
GTAACCCGGACTTCTGCAACGATGGCGTGCTGACGGGCCTGGCCTGAGCCAGTCCGGTTTTGAGCTGAAAACAATCGATGCCGCCAGTCTCAAATTGGGGATTGGCGGTTTTTTTATCCTAACCATCGATCTGTCAAAGGCTTAGGCTAATCCGAATCGATTGTATTGAAGTTGCGCTTTTAGATGAATCTGTTTTCTTTGCGGCTCCAGAGGAGCCGTCTATGAATAGATATGGCCTCCGGCCATAGATAAGAATAGGCATTATATTATTGGGCTCCGGAGGAGCCGGCTATGAATAGTTATGGCCGCTGGCCATCCGCAAAGAAAATCAATAACGGCAAAAGGCTAAAATAAAAGCGCAATTTCAAAAATTGCGCTTTGGGTTTTGGCTTTAAAGCAAAAATGCTGAGTTCAGGAATCTGAAAATCGCTGGCTTACTCGGCTTCCGGTTCATCGGCCGATGGTTCGACCTCGACTTCCGGCTCGTCGCCAGCATCATCCACATCTTCAACAGCGGCAAGCACTTCGCGATTCGCATCCTCTTCAATGGCCTTGGCCTGGGCGGCTTCGATCGCCTCTTCAGGGACGAGGGCCAGCGAGCCGACCTGATCGCCTTCGTCGAGCCGAATGATGCGCACGCCCAGCGTATTTCGAGATGTTTCGCGAATCTCGCCGACGCGTGTCCGGATCATGATGCCGCCAGTGGTGGTGACCATGATCTCATCGGTATCAACCACGCGGGCAATTGCCACGACCGAGCCATTGCGATCGCCGGTTTTAATGTCGATCACACCCTTGCCGCCACGCGACTGGCTGCGATATTCCGTCAAAGGCGTGCGCTTGCCCTGCCCCAGCGAGCAGATTGTGAGAAGCTGGCGGCTGTCTTCCGGGCCATCGGCCACAACCATGCCGACGACTTCATCCCCTTCATCCAGCCGAATGCCACGTACGCCATAAGCACCCCGGCCCATGGAGCGAACGTCCGACTCGTCAAAGCGAATCGACATCCCTTCCTTGGTCGCCAGAATGACCTGCTGGCCAACCGTCACGCGCTCGACGCCGATCAGCTCATCGCCTTCATCCAGACCAAGGGCAATAATGCCTCGGCCCAGCGGTCGCTTGAAAGCCGTCAGAGCGGTTTTCTTCACGGTTCCACGGCGAGTCACCATCATCAGGCTCTCTTCAGGGCGGAAATGTCGTACAGGCACCAGGCCGGTGACACGTTCATCAGGCGCGAGCTGAAGCAGGTTGACAAGGGCCCGGCCACCACTGGCGCGCGAGCCTTCGGGAATGTCATAAACCTTGAGCCAATAAATTTTTCCGGCCGTGGTGAAAAACAGCAGGTAGTCGTGCGTGAGGGCGACGAACATGTGGGCCAGGAAGTCGTCTTCCTTGGTGGAAGTGGCCGAGATGCCGCGACCGCCGCGGCCCTGGGCGCGGTAGAGGTCGGGGCTGGTGCGCTTGATATAGCCGCCCTTGGTGATGGTGACGACCATGTATTCTTCGCGGATGAGCGATTCTTTGTCGTAGTCGCCGATTTCTTCGTCGGAAAGGGTGCTGCGGCGTTCGTTGGCGTATTTATCCTTGAGTTCCAACAGGTCGGCCCGGATCATGCCGAGGATTTCCGACTCGTTAGCCAGAATGTATTCAAACCGGCGGATATCCTCGCGCAGCTTGCGGTATTCGTTGGCCAGTTTGTCGGCTTCGAGCCCAGTCAGGCGCTGAAGCTGCATGATGAGAATGGCGTCGGCCTGCTGGCGAGTGAGCGGGCCGGTGGGGCGGGCATCGGGGTCGTTCAGGGCGCGGCGGAGAATGTCGGCCGAGACTTCCACCTGCATGAGCCGCTGGCGGGCGACATCGGGGTCGGGGCTGGAGCGGATGATCTGGATAATCTCATCGATGTAGGAAAGGGCGATGAGCAGGCCTTCCACCACGTGGGCTCGCTGGCGTGCCTGGCGAAGCTGAAAGCTCGTGCGGCGGCGAATGACGACCTGACGATGCTCAATGAAGAGGCGGAGCATCTCTTTGAGCGGCAGCAGCCGCGGGCGACCATCGACAAGTGCCAGATTGATGATCGAGAAGCTGTCCTGAAGGGGTGAAAACTGATAGAGCTGATTGAGAATAACCTGCGCGTTTTCGCCTTTTTTGACTTTGACCACGATGCGCACCGGCTGCTTGCGGTCCGATTCGTCGATGATGTCGGAAACGCCGGTGATTTTGCCGTCGTTGACGAGCTCAGCCAGCTTTTTCAGCAGTGGTTCTTTGGTCTGCTGGAATGGAATTTCGGTGAAGATGATCTGGCTGCGGCCGTCTTTCTGCTCTTCGATTTCATATTTGGAGCGGATCATGACCTTGCCGCGGCCGGTCATATAGGCTTGCTTGATGTTGTATTTGCCGCAGAGAATGCCACCGGTGGGGAAGTCGGGGGCGGGGATATGCTCCATTAATTCGTCAAGTGTCACATCGGGGTTGTCGATCATGGCGACGAGTGCGTCGCAGACTTCGCCCAGATTGTGCGGCGGTATATTGGTGGCCATGCCGACGGCGATACCGCCGGAGCCGTTGACGAGCAGGTTGGGGAATTTCGACGGCAGTACGCGTGGCTCTTCGTATTTTTCGTCGTAATTTGGCTGATAATCGACGGTGTCGAGCTTGATATCCTCAAGCATCTCGGCGGCCACGGGCGAGAGCTTGGCCTCGGTATATCGCATGGCTGCTGGCGGCAAGCCGTGGATCGAGCCGAAGTTCCCCTGACCGGTGATGAGCGTATGCCGCATATTCCACCACTGGGCCATACGGGCCAGGGTGGGGTAGATGGAATTATCGCCGTGGGGGTGATAGCGTTTCATCGTCTCGCCCACGATACCAGCGCACTTGCTGGTCGCCGAGCCGGGGGTAAGGCCGAGGTCAAGCATGGCGGTGAGGATGCGCCGCTGGGAAGGCTTGAGGCCGTCGCGCACGTCGGGCAGGGCGCGACTGACGATGACCGACATGGCGTAGGTCAGGTAGCTTTCTTTAAGCTCTTCCTCAATATTGAGCGGTGTGGCCGGCAGGATATCGGCGGCGGCGGGCAGGCGGTTGCGATCGTCTTTGGCTTTGGGCTTCGGTGCCGGTTTGTTGTTTGGTTCGGGGGCGTTTTCCGGCAGGTTGGCGTTGGCGTCGTCGCTCACGGTCTGGTTAATCCTTGCGATGGATGATGAGTTTGCCCAGAAAAAAATGGCCTGGGGCGTGAATCATCCGGTCTCCTTGTTGATGGTCAGATTATCGCAGATTCGGGCCATTTTTTCCAATCAAAAATCAGGCTTTATAAGTGTAACTGAAACAGGATTTTCCAATTGATTTCGAGACGGTGTCAAAACGGGTAAATTGCTCCATTTCGGCGGGCAAAAAGCCGGGGTGATCGTGTCGAAATGATTACGCATGATGAAAAACAAGAAATATGAGAGAATAACCTAGACGAACTGGCCAGTGCATGTCAGGATTGACGCACGGACTCGACCGGTCGAATCTCGCATGCGGGGGGTGAGGTTCATGGGAGAAGCTCAGGGGTGACGGAAGAATTTGTCGGCCAGTTTGGTTATTTGGGCATTATCCTGCTGCTTGTGCTTGGCGGGGTGGGCCTGCCTGTGCCTGAAGAGGCTCCGGTGATTCTGGCTGCGATTCTCTCCAAGCGCGGGACGATGTGGGCACCACTGGCCTTTGGGGCCTGTGTTGTCGGCGTTTTGCTGGGCGATTTTGTGGTTTATTTTCTCGGTTATTTTTACGGCGAGAAGGTGATGAACCTGAAGCTCGCGCGTAAATTCCTGACCCGCGAGCGCGAAGCCCAGATGAAGGGCTATTTTCACCGCCACGGCATTAAAATCTTAATACTTGGCCGATTTGCCGTTGGTTTTCGCACGGCGGCGTATCTCACGGCCGGTATTTTGCGCATTCCGCCGCTGAAGCTGCTGGGCACCGATCTATTTGCCGTCAGTCTTTCCACGCCGCTGATGTTTGCCCTCGGCTGGATTTTTGCGCACCAGATTGAACATGGCATTCAGGAGGCGCAGCGTTTTCTCACGGTCGGTATTATTGCCGGCTGCATTGGATTTGTGTTCTGGCGTTGGCGTAAAGGCCGGCGCGAAGGGCGTTTGCCAGTTGGCCCGCCGATACCGATGGATGAAATTCATCCCGGCAGCCACGCCGAAATTTTTGGGCAGGATGAGGCGGGCGAGGGTGCTTCAGCCGCTTTGATACACCATTCGGAAATTGTGCAGGAACCAATTCCGGCGATTGATCTGGCGGATCGCTTGATTCAGCTTCCGGAAAAAGTCAACGAAGCCTGATTTGATCGGGAAAAGGTTGAATTGAACTGATGGAAACAGGCTTGAATCGCTTGATCGATGAAGCTCAGGCAACTTTTTTATCGCAATTTGGTAAGCAGCCTTCGACCACAACCGATGCCCCCGGCCGAGTGGAATTACTGGGCAACCATACGGATTATAACGATGGGCTGGTGCTGGCAGCGGCGATTGACCGGTTCACGGTTGTTGTTGGAGATGTGATTGACCAGCCGATTTGCGACATTTATGCCACGGCATTTGGCCAGACGGACAGGCTTGATTTAAGCCACGAACAAATTGACCCGGGCCCTGAGGGGGACTGGAGGCGATACACTCGGGGCGTCGTCTGGGCGATGCGGGAATTTCTGCCGCCGGGCAAGGGCTTTCGGGTGGTGATTACGGGCGATGTGCCGCTGGGGGCAGGGCTTTCGAGCTCTGCCAGCCTGCAAGTGGCGCTGGGGCTTTTTATTCTTAAGATCTCTGGCCAGAACCTGCCTGATGGCGCATCGCGGATGGCTTTGGCGAAGCGTTTGCGCAGGGCTGAGAATGGTTTTGTGGGCGTGGCATCGGGGCTACTTGATTTTGTGAGTGTGCTTTTCGGCGAGCCCGGCAAAGCGGTTTTTCTTGACTGCCGAACGCTGGAAGTGGGTCAGGTTTCGCTGGGCACAAACCCGCCGGCAATTCTGGTGATGGATAGCGGCACTTCGCGTAAGCTGGCTGACGGGATGTATAACATTCGTCGGAGCGAGTGTGAGCGAGTGGTTGATTATTTCAGGCGGCAGAAAGGTGTAGCGGTCGTAGAAAGCCTGCGGGATGTGACACCTGAAGAGCTTTCGCAGCACTGGAAATGGCTTGACCCAGTGGGTCGGCTGCGGGCCCGGCATGTCTTGCTTGAAAACCAGCGGGTGAGAGACGGTGTGGCCGCTCTGGATCATGGCGACCTCGAAGAATTTGGCCGATTGGTGAGCCGATCGCACCGATCAAGCATGACCGATTTTCAAAATAGCTCAGACGCGCTTGACCAGCTTGTCGGGGCGGCATTAACGGCGCCGGGATGCCTGGGGGCGAAGCTTTCAGGGGCTGGCTGGGCCGGCTGTGTGGTGGCTTTGGTCAAGCGGCAGGAAGTGGCCGCATTTCAAGCAGCATGCATGGCCGGCTATGAGAAAGCGATGGGCATTCAGCCGATCATCTATCTGGCAGAGTCGGCGGGATGTTCTGAAATTTAATAAATGGTAAGAAGTTAAATAAAAAGGGGAATGCCATATGGGCATTCCCCTTCTCATTTATTCAGGATTGGGAGGACAGACTCAGTCAACCTGAGTGTTGCCACCACGACCACCGGGGCCACCACGGCCGAACTGCATGGTGGACATGATGCTGTCCACATCAAACTTATCGCCGATCATCTTCTTCCAGGCATCCTGCTGACGCTTGGTCAATGACTTCAAAATGGCCGCTTCAAGTTGGTCACGCAGCTTGTTGCTGTCGTCACGCATCTTTTCGAAGCCCTTCCGCATATCTTCGCCACGCTTCTGGCGTTCTTCCGGCGTCATGTTGGCGAAAGCATTGCCTGGGCCACCGGGGCCTGCATTGCCACCCGGAGCGCCAGGAGCACCCTGACCACCGGGGCCACCCTGACCACGACCACCACGGCCGCCACCATTATTGGCCTGACCCTGTGGCGCATTCCCACCGGGGCCTGCATTACCGCCCTGACCACGACCACCGGGAGCACCCGGGCCACCCTGACCACGTCCACCAAAGCCAAAGCTGGCCATGGCCTGTGAGCGGAGTTCCTGCTGCTTCTGGTCCGCCTGTTGCTTGATCTGCAACAACTTATTCTTCTGAATCGGTGTGATATTCAGCTTCTTGGCGATATCTTCGCGATCCATAATCGCTGTGGCACCTTCGACCTGAAGGGCGATTTCGGCCAGACGCTTGCGCTGGTCGGCCGTCAGGATCTTGGCCAGATCGCTTTCAGCATCCTTGGCCAGTTTCTCCATGGTGGTACGCATGGCGTTGAAGTCAATCCCACCGCCACGACCACCGCGGCCACCCTGCTGGTCGTTGTTGCCACCCTGATTTCTCATGTCTTCAAAAGCCTTCTGACGCTTTTCATTCTGGGCGTCGTCAGACTTCTTAAGCTTCTCTTTTTGTTCGTCAGTGAATTTGAGTTCCTTTTGCACCGCTTCGCTGCGAACCAGCATTGCCGGCGAACTTCCAAGACGGCCCATCATGCCGCCGGGCCCGCCGCCCATGAAGCCACGCATGGCACCCATGCCGCCCGGGCCACCGCCAGGACCGCCACCACCTGGACCACCACCGCCGGGGCCACCCTGGCCGCGACCACCACGGCCGCCGCCACCACCGCCACCCTGCTGGCCACCAGTATTGCCACCGCCACGGTTGCCCTTGGTTTGCTGGGCATCAACAGATTGGACAAATAGCGCGCCGGCCGCAATCACACAAATGAGTTTCTGAATCTTCATGTATGCATTCCCTGTCGTGGAAGAGAATTACTTCAAATCGCCGATATACTCCACGATTCAACAGTCAGTCAGTCGATGAATTCGGAAAAATCACGACCGAACCAGTTGTCAAAAAACGTGCCAATATCTTTATATTGCGATAGTTAAACAAAAAATGTCCCGTTGTGACAGGTTAATTATAAAAAGTTATCAATTTTTTGATCAATCCTGACAACTCATACCTCAGGCACATAGCTTGATTTTGAAATCAAAGGATTATCAAAAAAGCGATAAATCCAGTGCAGACAAGGGATAATAGCCAGAGTAAAAGGCGGTATCTTCGAAATCTCTGCGGATATGTATCAGTTTGTAACAAGCTTGCGTTTCGACCTGTTTCGATACGGTCGATCACCCCGATTCCAGAAAAATGACCAAGCCAGATCAGAGCAAACCCAAATCCATTCTTAATAAGGTTTTGCAAAATCTTGTCAGGGGTTGATTTCGGGTCTGTTTCCGCTTTGTCAATGGCACTGAATGTGGAATCCGGCTTCCAGATTGACAGTTCGGTGGTTCCTGAAATGATCTGACTACCATCGCTTACCTGCACTTTCAGCGCGGCGCTTTCAGTTTTTTCCACCTCTGCCCGACCACTGATTTCACCTTTCTGGCTGTCAAAAGTCAGCCCTTTTGGCAAATTGCCTTCGACCGACCAGACGAGGGGCCCGGACGATTCGCCTCTGACGGAAAACGTGTATTGGTAAGACCTTTGGTCAATACCTTCGGGTAATGCTGGTGGAAGATTCAAAACCAGGCCAGCTGATTTTTTATCGGCGGTTGATCTCGACCCGCTTGCTTCCTCCGCCTTCGGGATCAGAGCCATGATCGCCATTGTCAGAAGCAAAATAAAAAGCAGAGCGCCGGTGAGTTTTGTGACAACCACGGCGACGAACGAATCCTCGCCCGACCCGCCTAATTCCTGATGAAAGCCACCGCCGCGACGCGATCTTCTCATATCACATGACCATCCTGCAGGGTGTTGACACAACCGGTCGGTCCGGGGACGATGAGTAAGTCCGGATCACGAGACCAAAGAGTCTGTCACGACTACTTAAGATGATCGAATAGAGAGATTTACAACTCTTGTCGATCGACATCCCGGACACCATCCACTTACCCGCTCATACGTCCACCATCAGGTTTATCGGCAATGAAAAGAATTCGATTCACGCGATTCCAGCGATTTTATGGATTATTTGCGGCCGGCTTTCTGGCCTTCATTCTATCGCCAACTGCAAATGCCCAGAAAGAAGCGACTTACGATAATACCGACGGCCTGATGATTCTCAAGCCTCAGGATAAGGCCGATTATCCATCGACACCGGCACCCGACGGCGCGACGATTCTCTTTGATGGCACTTCAATCGACGGGTTTGTGAAGGTTGACGGCAAAAGCCCGATTGATTGGAAGATCATGTCCAATAAAGCCTTGCGCGTGACAAAAGGTGGTGTCAAATCAACCGCCATGATCAGCGAACCGGTTCGGCTGCATGTCGAATTCCGGGTGCCTTACATGCCCAAGTTCAAGGGGCAGGGCCGAGGCAACAGCGGGGTTTACCTGCAAGGCCGATACGAAGTGCAAGTGCTTGATAGCTATGGGCTTGAGAGCCAGGATAACGATTGCGGCGGAATCTATAAAGTGGCTAAGCCACTCGTTAATGCCTGCAAGGCACCGACCGTTTGGCAGGCCTATGACATCGACTTTTTCCCACCCGTTTTTGAAGGTGGCAAGAAGGTTAAGCCTGCGCAGATTACCGTCCTTCACAACGGTCAGGTGATTCACAAAGACGTGGTGATCAATATTGATAATACGGTGGCTGGCCTTGGCGGCGATCCTTCGAAACCAGGCCCCTTGCACCTGCAGGATCATGGCGACCCTGTGGAATACCGCAATATCTGGATGGTGAAGCTGAAGAAGTGATTTGAGATCATGCGTAAGTCTTTTGGTGAAAATATGCTACAGACGATTCGGCTTGCCTTGTGTCTGTTTGTGATGATGGCATTATCCATCAACTTGCGTGCTGATGAGCGCCCCTGGATCAAAATCAGGGGCGTTTATGGTGGCATGCCAAATTTGCCACAAGGTAAAACACTGAAAGACTTTGGCATTAATGCCGTGTGGGTTGGTTCAGGAGGTGTGCGGCGAGACTTGGTTGATTCGCTGCACGCGCAGGGAGTGAAGCTCTTTGCTGAATTCAATACGATGCATGACTCTGGCTATTTGAAAGAGCAGCCGGACGCTGCACCGATTGGGATAGATGGTAAGATCTGCCCTGCGCCTGATGGCTGGCAGGGCGTTTGCCCGACACACCCCGGCTATCGTCGCCAGCGTATGATTGCTTTTCGCGAAACCCTTGCCAAGGCTGAAGTTGACGGTATCTGGCTGGACTATCACCATAGCCATGCCAGTTGGGAACAGGCCGTGCCGAACATGCCCCAGAGCTGTTTTTGCGAACGCTGTGTCAGGTTGTTTGTGGAATCATCCAAAGTTGATATACCAAAAGAACTTAACGCTGAAGATCGCAATCGCTGGATCATTGCCAATAAGAAGTCGCAATGGGTGAATTGGCGGTGTGACGTTTTTACAGACTGGGTGCGCGAATTTCGGGAGATCGTGGATAAAACCCGGCCGAAAGCGCTACTGGGGACTTTTCATAACCCTTGGTCGCCCAACGACTACGATGGTGCAATTCGTGATTTGCTTGCCATTGATCTGAAGGCACAGGCTCGCTATATCGACGTTTTCAGTATCATGCCCTATCACGCCCGCTTTGGTCATCATCGCGACCCAGCATGGATCTCTCGGCAGGTCAATGATTTAAGAACACTGCTTGGCAATCGTGGAGATGCTGCCGAGCGGAATCAGATCTGGCCGATTGTGCAACTGGCCGACTGGGGCGAAGTGGTGCAAACTGAACAGATCAAGGAAGTTATGGATCATGGCACACGCCGACCATCAGCGGGTGTCACGATCTTTCACACCGGCGGACTGAATCAGCACCCGGATCGGCTGGAAGAACTTGGCAAGTTTTACCGAAGTATTGCCAAAGACTGAACTTGAGGGCATGGCTTAACGGTTTTGACCAGCCAGGCGAAAACGATTGTTTTCAGATTCGAATAATCGTTTTGGTCTTTTCCAGATGTCGCAAGATGGCCCAGGTAATCAAAAAATACCAGGCGAAGGCGATCAGGACGAAGCCGAGCGGGGCATCTTTCGGGATAAAGGGTTTAATTTTTGAGGCGACCAGCGGATGCAAAATGTATCCGGCCAGGGCGTTAATGCCGAGTGTGTGAAATATTGAAGAACGCCAGCCAAGGTTGTCGCAGACGATCCGAAAAAGCTGAAAGACTATGAGCCCAAAGCCTGCACTGAAAACAAGATAGGCTGGGCCGCTGACACGCTGGCTCATCGTCCAGGCGTTGACATGATACTTGAGAAAATCTCGCTGTTCTTCGGAAACGGATGTGGAAAAGACTCTTCCCGCCATTTCGCTGACAGACATATCGGTTGGGCTGGCTGGCGGCGGCACGAAAGGCAGAGCCGGCAGTTTTTTATCGCCAATACATGAAATGCCATAACCCATTGCCATCAATAGGATTGCAGTAATCCAGACTTTTCGGCTGCCGTTGGTTTGGGTCATCCAGTCGCAGGCGAGCGAGCCGACAAGCAGCGGCACAGACCATGTGAGAAAAGCGAGCGGGCCACCATCGATGACAGGCCGGTTAAGGGCAAATTCGACGTATGTTTTCCCCGACCATGGTGCGGGTATGAGTGCAAAAACAAGCCAGAGAGAGACTGAAAAGAACATCCAGTAACTTCTTGTTCTGGCATTACTTCCGATCACGGGTAAAACCCAGATGGAAGTCACGGCGATGATGGAGAGCGTCTGGAAAAAGTTTCGTTCGAAGGCATCCGGGATGAAGAGTCGCCACCCCCTGACCTGAAATTCAGCCCAGCTTGCCACAGAGCCATCGAGCCCATGCACCACGAAACCGAGGAGAAGCAGGCTGAGGTTGCGGAAAAGGGCGTGCCTAGCAGCAGTTTCGGGATGCTCGCCCTGAAGCCTTCGCATGAATGTGAGGCGATACGTAAGCCCAACAGCCAGAAAGAATTGTGGCATGATGGTGTCGGCAAAGCTGCAATAAGTGTTATGGTGCCG
>JBILGL010000546.1:0-3278 GCA_044351075.1 Isosphaeraceae bacterium
TGAAGTCGAGGCCGACGGTTTTCTTTATAACATGGTGCGCACAATCGCGGGCACATTAATTCTGGTCGGTTCCGGCCGATGGTCGCCCCAGTCGGTGTCGGAGATCATCGCCTCTGCTGACCGGAAAAAGGCTGGGCCCACTGCACCGGCAAAAGGGCTGGCCATGCTCTGGGTGAGATATTCCATTTAATTTCAACGGGGACTCTGTAAAAGCAATCGATTGCAATTCACAAGAAAATTAATAATATCCATTTCACTATTTGAGAATCATATTGTGACTGATACCAATATAAAAAGACCGGCATATTAAATGCCGGTCTCGTCGAAAATTTCATTTCAGCAATTGCAACGATCAGCGCAGGGGCTGGGCATTGCTGCCAGCGGCCACGCCGCGAGTCTTGGGCGTGTCGTCGCGGTCAAGCTGTTTGGCAATCTCGGCAGCCGTTCGCACCAGTCGATTTGTCACCTTGCCGTTGCCGTCGATCAGAAAGACCGTTGGCAGGCTGATAATGCCGAATTCCTGAGCCAATCGGCCATCCATACCGCCCTGCTCAAAGATCACAGGAAGGTTGATCGGATTGGTCTTGAGGAAGTTCTGGAGGTCGTCGGCCGAGTTGTCAAGGCTGACAGTCACCACCTGAAAATCGCCAGATTTGGTCGATGCCAGCTTGGCCAGCTCGGCCAGATCCTTACGGGCCGGCTCAGCCCAGCTTGCCCAGAAGACAACGGCCACGGTCTTGCCGCCTGTTCCCTTGGTCAGGTCCACCACCTGCCCGCGAGTGGTCTTGCCGGAAAGGGCCAGTGGCTTGCCGATGATGTCAAGGCGGCGCATGGCACCGGCGGCCTTCTTGCCGAAATCGGTGTCGGGGAAGTCGGCGGCGAGCTTGTTGTAGTAGCCCTTGGCTTTGTCTTCGTCGGCGTTGAATTCATTAATCGAAGCGAGCTGGAGCAGGGCTTCGGGAGCTTCGGCCGACTTGGGATAAGCTGTGAGGAATTTTTCGAGATTGCCGAGCCAGTCGCGCTGGACCTTGATCAGATTCGCACCCGGCTGTTCGTTGTCGATGGCGAACTGGGCTGCGATCTTGCGGAAGGTGACATAAGAGGCGATTGAGGGATCGTCCTTGGCCAGTTGGTCAAGCACCTTGAAGCCGTCTTCATACTGGCCGGTCTGGGCGGCAGCGGCAAGGCTATCGACAATCTGACGCAGGTAAACAGGCTTGTCGGCATCAGGGGCGGCCTGCATGACGCTTTTGAGCACAGGCACGCGGCTGACGTGATACTTAGCCACATTCTGCCGCTCAGGCGAGCCAAGGGCAGCGGCATTGGCGGCGTCGTAGTCGGCCAGAGCCTTAAGGGCGGTTTCAAGGGCGGGGTTGGCACCCGGGGCACCAGGCGCGACTGAGTTGCGATAAACCAGAGCCCTCACGGTTTCAATTTCAGCGCCGGCAGCCGGCTCATTGGCGCCGGGATTGATCGCCCGTGGCAGGCCGACAAACTTCCAGACTTCGCCAATCTTGACCATTTCAGGCACTTGCAGATAGCTCGTCTTGGTCGGGTCTGACTGATTACCTGATGAAACAAAGACCACGCCGTTTTCGTAGGTCAGAATGTCGCCGGCAAGCTTGGCGGCATCGGCCGGAACAACATGCGGCATATGGCCGTCAAAGCGGAGCCAGGTGGTGGCGTCTGACCAGCCAACGAGCTTGCCAACAAGATCCTGCACGGCTTCTGTGCGTTTGGCGGCTGAGGCGGTAAGAGTATTAGCGGCATCGGCAGGCAGGCCGAGGGCGGTAACTTCCTCAGTCCGAACCATTACGGTTTCAAGCAGGGCAAGGTCTTTACGCACAAGGGCCTGCACCATGACTTTGCTGGCCTCTTCGGCGGAAAGTCGCTTCCAGCCGGCCACCTTGCCGTTCTTTACAATCGCCGTTCGAGAGCCGCCGGCATTGAGCCAGCGGGCTTCGTCAACGCCGCGCTGGGAGGGTTCTGTGTCCATTTCGCGATAGACTTCGAAGCCGTCCTGAAAGTAGCTCCACTGATTGACTTTACCGCTGCCGTTGAAATCAACGAACTTGCGCAGCACGCGGCCCTGGCCGTCGCGAATGGCATAGCCGTTGGAAATTTTTTCCAGCTTGCAGGCGGCCAATGTTTCGGCAGTGTTGGGTGTGTCGTATTCCGCAGCGATCGGCAGGGTTGGCACATAGCCTTTGATCAGCTCGGCCGGATCCTGTGCCTGAGCCGAGGTAGCAAAAAACGAAGCGGTGGTGGCCAGGCTGCCGAAAAGCAGGCGAGCAAGGTGTCGTCCATGGGCTCTAGTCATGATCGCGTGACTCCATTTACGCGTTTTTGTTGCTTCAGAGGAACCGAAACTTGGCCAGAATCTGCCACAGAATCCAAAAACCGGCAAGATCAGAATTGTGGTTTATTCCGAACAGTCGCGAACTTTGAGCGATTTTTTTTCGTATCATATAAGATAAATAATGACTCACCGAGAACTCATTTCGGGATCAAATTCAAGGGAAGTCAATGCGTGATGCCTGAGTCGGCCGCCTCAGAGATTTTCAGCGAAATCTATCAACTACCGCCTGAGATGCGCACAATCCGCCTGCGCGAACTGGCCGGTGGTGATGGCGAACTGATCGAGCTGGTTGAATCTCTGCTGGGTGCTTACGACCGAAACCCGTTATTTCTTGATTCGCTGCAATCAGCCCAATTGACCAGTGATGTTGATTTTCAGCCGGGGCCGATACCTTTTGAGGAAGGCAGCCAGATTGGGCCTTACCGGGTGATTCGCACCCTTGGCCGGGGCGGCATGGGCAAAGTGCTGCTGGTTGAGCAGCATTCGCCAATTCAGCGGCGACTGGCGCTGAAGCTGATTTCTGCCACCGAACTGACATCTTCAAGCATCGACCGCTTTGAGCTTGAGCGGCAGACACTGGCGCTGCTTGAACATCCCTACATCGCCCGGGTGATTGACGGCGGCACGATTCATGGGCAATTGCCGTGGTTTGTGATGGAATATGTGGATGGTGTTTCGCTGGGCGAACATCTGAAGTCGGCCAGCACCGATTTAAAGGCCCGAATCAGCCTCTTTCTGAAGATCTGCGAGGCGATTCGCCATGCCCATCATAAGGGGGTAATTCACCGGGATATCAAGCCTTCAAATATCCTGGTTCAGTCGATTGAAAATCATACGATCCCCAAGGTGATTGACTTTGGTCTGGCCAAATGGCTTGAGGTCACGGCCGACCAGCCCGCCAGCCACGACAGTGGTCAGC
>JBILGL010000547.1:0-3274 GCA_044351075.1 Isosphaeraceae bacterium
CTTCGGCTTCAGCCCATTTTTTCATTTTCAGTAGCACAGCCACTTTGACATCAGCCCAGGCGGTGGCGTAGCGGTGCCGAAAGGCAGGCGCGATTTTTTCGAGGTCGGTCAGGGCCTGCACATCACGCCCTGATTCGCTCAGGGCCCGGGCCCGCATGATCAGGGCCCAGTCGCCGAGCGATTCATTGTCAAGCTTTTCGGTGAGTTGCAGAATTTCGTCTCGCAACTTTTGATTTTGACTGGCATTCGGGCTGGCAACAATTTCGTCGGCAAGGCACTGGGCGAGCAGGTATCGAGCAAGCTGGCTTTGGCTATCGTTGCCCTGACCGATTGATTTGAGCGACTCTCGCAGCAGAGCCACAGCCTGGTCTCGGTCAGGCTTGCCAGCATCGATTGCGCTGGAAGGATTACGAACTGCGGCAATTCGTGAAGCAAGCCGGGCCCTTTGCCACCAGGCTTCAGCCTGGGTCAAGCGAAATCGTTCTTCCATCGGGTGCCGCGGATGCTTTTTGCTGAAACTATCGGCGACGTCGATAAGCTGAGACCAGACCTTCATGGCATCGTCGGGCGAGGGTGCTTCGCCAATTCGCGAGCGGAGCATGGCCAGCGTTTCCGAAGCGATGACCTGCCGACGCTCAAGCGGGAAGGCTTGGTCAACCATCTGCTGACGCACCAGGCCCAGATATTCATCGACCGAGCGAAGATAATCCTCAGACGACTGGGGCGTGATGGCTGGCGACAGAAGGTCTGACGATTTTTTTTGATCCTGAGCGTATGTGCCTGATGAATGCAGAGATGAAACAACCAGGAAAAGAATAGCGATTATAAATTGGGAAAAGACGAGACGGGCCAGTGGCCATTGCCGGCACCTGCGAGGAACTTCAGGCTGAATGTGTGGGGGGTGGACCATTTTTCGATTCAATGCATTGAGATTATTGTGATTCATCTTATTTTAGGCACAAGCATTGAAATTTGAAATGAGCGTATCAGAATCAGTGCGAAATAGGCAGAAGATGTAACGATTAGTAAAAGATTATTTTCTTTTCTCAAGTTGCTGCTGGATGTTCAAAAATAATTACAAATTGAGTCCCGGAAAAAGGAGCATCCCGACGATAGTAAATGTGGCGAGGCAACACGGGGTCAGACGGCAGACGATCATCCGGAGAGGGCGGCATCATGAAGAAGAAAAATCAGAGGACGACGACCTGTAAACTCACTGCTGAAAAAGGCCGGGTGGTGGCAATTGGCCAACATCAGCGCATGCAGATTCAGGCTGTGGGCCCAAGAGGTGGGCAATACCGAAGACCAAGTGCGATGCAAAAGGCAATTGGTCTATTGAGCGATATTCTGGAAAAGATGGTGGATTGCCCGGATGCTTATCTGGACAGCGAAATTGCTGGGGTTGTTTCCGCACTTTCGCTGGCGAAAATTGCGGAAAAGGCTGACTATGACAGCCCTGAATCAATCAGAAGCGTCTTTCAATCGCATCTTGACGTGAAAACGAGGCCGATTCCTGCCGAATCAGTTGTTGAATTTGAAGATTATCCGCAGCTGAATCTGGACCTTGAAGGATTATCGACAGAGAAGTCGATCTGGCGGCGGAAGATGGAGAAAGAATGGCAGAAACACCTGACCAAGGATGAGTTTCATCGTCCGGTCGTCCGAAGCACTGGAATTCCTGTAATGGTGATTGTTGATCATGTCAGAAAAGGCATGAGCTGGGATGCGATCTGCAATCTCTATCCAGGTATGTGTCAGGAAGAGATCAGGGCCAGCCTGAGCATTGCAACGGAACTGGGCTGGACAGGGCAGGACCTGGACTGAATCAACAGTCCAAATTGAATTAATAGCTGGAGATTAGAACGTTGGTAAGCTAGCCTGGGCTTTGCCAACGTTTTTTTGAGCATCAGATTTTCAAAAAGGCTATTTCAGGCATTGCCTATCGCACTTCTGAGCACTGGATTAAATTCTTGCCTGACAGTGTAGGCGTCCGAGCCCATCGCGTTATAAAGCTCAGTGTAAATGCCACGTTGATCAGGGCCGACCCAGGGGTCATGATAAATTAGATACTGAGAGACGCGAACATACCCGACTATGACAATAGCGTGGCCAAGTGATGGTATGCCAGGTATATTTGGTTTCGTCCAGCGAGAGACGATGACTGGGCCATGGCGGTCCATGAAAGCAGTCCATTCATCAAAAGTAGTAGGATCCTGTAACTCAAAATCTTCCAGCACCGACCCGAAATTATCCATCATTTCATCTCCGTTCATCCCTCTCAAAGGCGAAAACCTCGGGTTTTTAATAAATTCAGCAACGTTTTGCGAGTTGAAAAAACTATGCTGAATTGTTTTCAGGACTGGATCAAAAACGTTATGGTCAACAACATAGCCTTCCGCCTTCGTTAGATGACGGGCCCATCGATTGAGAATACCGTTAAACTGTTTATCTCGCTGCTGCTTTTTCAAGCGACAATCATCGATCTTGCCATGAAGGTCGAGAAATTCGACGCTCATGGGTTCAATCCGGCAAATTTTCAAGATATGATTATTTGATGATTCCTGTGTAGCAGGGTTCAAATATTGATCAAAGATAGATACGGCCTCATCACGCAGTTTATCTCTTGATTTGTTCTTAAAGTTATCAACCTCTTTTATGAACTTCCTGATTTTATTGTACCCTGCAACTTGATACTTGAGATTGCTTAATCCTGGAGGTGCCGTATTAGCCCAGCGGCACAACATATTTGCGGAGGCATCTAAGCATAAATTTAAATGATTCTGGCCGACAAAAGGAACTTCAAAGTATTTGTCAGAATCATCATGATGACCAGCTGATTGGGTATTGTACTGCTTGTTAATCAGCATTAGGAATAGACCACTGTAGCCTGAGCGAGGAATGAGCATCTTTGAAACACTTTATGTTTGAGGATTTTTGTCGATTGTGGTGCAATTCGGAGTTACGAGCTTCGGAGATGGTCTTTATATTACCTTGCTTGGTTTGAATCGGATACAAATAATAGGAGTCTGCCGAAATTGCGTTGCGATTTTTCATCATGGGGCATGTATTATTGCTATTCATAAAATGCTTAAACTGACGTCTCCGCCAAATATTCTTCAGTCAGTTGTGTTGCAAATTTCTCAGCTATGACGAAATCGCCATTTTGAACCAATCGCTCGCAAATCCAACATAGCCGACCTCCAAAATCCAATGCTGACCCGAAAGAGATCAGCAAAAAGCTGCCCAGACTGCCTGTTTTCATACCATGGACACA
>JBILGL010000548.1:0-3271 GCA_044351075.1 Isosphaeraceae bacterium
CAATCGGCAGGCTGTTGGTGACAATCTGTAAGGGCCTGCCACATAGTGCCCGGGCCACTTCCAGCGTTGTCGTGCCGCCATCCAGCAATACACTTTCGCCATCCGCCACCAAAGCGGCCGCCGCACGACCAATGGCACGTTTTTCAAGAGCCATCGAACCTGCCCGGTCTTCCAGGGCCGGCATCGTGCGAAGCTCAGCTGAACAAGCTGCCCCACCATGAGTCCGTCGTGCCAGACCCGACTGATCAAGTGCTTCAAGGTCGCGCCTGATAGTCGATTCCGAAACCCCAAGAGCCGAAACAAGCTCTGCCAGCGTAGCAAAGCCTCGCTCGTTAATCAGTTCCAGTAGCTGTTGCCGACGCTGCTCAATGACCAATGTTTGATTGATGCCTTTTCAGCGATTGACTGATTTCTATCAAAATCTATCATACTTCCTGCATAAGTTGCAAGGAAGTATGTGAAAGATTTTGAAAGACGGTTGAGATTTTGCCTCAATCAGTCAGGCTTGGGGTCCTTCCGTTTCGTTCACATCTTGCGAACGGTCCATCCCTTATTACACAATATCGGCATTCTGCCTTCTAAAGGATAATAAAAGACGATGCCGGAATTACCTGAAGTCGAAACAATGGTGAGGGGGCTACGGCCGGCGATGGTCGGCACCGTCCTCGAAAAAATCGATGTGCTGGATTCTTTTCTGTTACACGGATGCTCCCCGGCAGATCTCTGTAACCTATTGGAAAATCAGAAAGTTAAGGCGATTCACCGCCGAGGCAAATGGGTTTTGATCGAAGTTGAACCCGGGCCTGTGCTGGTGATTGAACCACGTATGACGGGCGGATTCTGGCTGGTGCCACCCGACCGACCGGAACATGCCAGAGTCAACTTTCAGACCACAACTGCCCCATATAAAATCTGGTTCTGCGACACTCGAAGACTTGGCCGAATCAGGCTTTATAAAAATTTGGCCGAAGCGAGCGAGGCGATCGCCAAATCGCAGGCAGAAGATGCGCTGGTGATTACTTTTGATCAACTGGCGAATCGACTGCGAAAAACGAGCAGGCCAATCAAGCCGACTCTGATGGATCAAAAAATCGTGAGCGGTGTCGGAAATATTTATGCAGATGAGATTTTATTTGCGTCACGAGTGCATCCCGAACGTATTTCTGCTTCACTTAAAGCAAATGAAATTCAAGAGATACATCAGAATATGAGTCTTGTGCTCAATCGGGCGATCGAAGCGGAGGGGACGAGCTTTGACGCTGGCTATCGCACAGTGCTAGGGCTTGAGGGCGGCTTTCTGGCGATTAATGCGATGTATGGGCACGGCGGCAAGCCCTGCCCTGAGTGCCAGACCCCTATCGTTAAAACGCAGATCGCAGGTCTTTTGAATCGACCAACGCACTATTGCCCTGAGTGTCAGAAACTGCCAAAAATGCGAAAGAAGAAGCCAGATCAGTAATCGTAATCAGTCACCAAAGAGCGCGACCAAGCCCATCAAGGCCACACCTGCCAGCAGTGAGATGGAGAGCTTGACACGGTCGTGGCTATGAAAATGCAGCTCGGGCAAAAGATCGCTCAGGGAAATACAAAGAAAGGTGCCGGAGGAAAAAGCAAGAGCCGCGGCCGTGAATGTCTGGATTGTATCTTTAGGCCAGATAGCAATTTGTGATTGGCCCAGGCTGAAAATGACCGCACCGGCGGGGATCATCAGGGCGAAGATCAAATTGACCAGATGGGCGAGCATCGACCTTTCGCGACCATGGCGCATCAGACTCGTAATCGTCAAAGCATCGGCGGGTTTGTGCAGGAGGGTCGCGAGAAAAACGCCCTGAGCCAGGCCCCACGAATCGCCGTTGCCGATGGTTTCGGCGGAAGCAAGGGCCACACCGCCCAGCAATGAATGAAGTGCCAGGCCAATGGCTGCCGCTTTCCAATGAAATAACGATTTCAGCCCAGCCCTGGAATGACCATGGTCGTGCAGATGGCTGCATGTGTGGTCGTGTGCATGACCATGATGCTCGCCGCTTTCTTCTTCAAATTCATGATGATGAAAGCTGAAGAAACGCTCGATCATGAAGAGGGTTAGAAGGCCTGGCAAGGCCCATCGCACAACACCCGGGCCACCAATTTCAGCCGCTTCCGGCAGCATGTGAAGAAGGGCTGAGCCAAGCATGACGCCGGCTGAAAAGCTGAGATAGACCTGCATGCGAACATGCGTAACGACCTTCACAAGTGGCAGAAGCCCACCTGCCACGCTCGATATCACAATCAACACGCAGTGGACCATCAGCTGAGTGGTCATGAAGGATCCTGATAATCAAATAAACTGACCGCTCCACTGACCATATCTACCTTGTGGCGGAGATATTGATCGGGAGCGGCCACATCAATTACGCATTTTGAGGAAGGCAGAAGGATCAGCCTTCGCGCTTAGGCCCGGATTGCCCGGGGGCCAGCTTGCGGAATTTCGTTTTGGGAATATTGAAAATACCCTTCTCAGCGTTCCACTTGCCATCTTCCTGAAGCAGAGCGAGACGCTCAGGGCGACGCAGAACGTTGCGAACACGGGCCAGGCCACCACCACGCTTCAAGCTTTTATCAATCGACATCGTCAGTATCTGTATCTTGGAACAACCACGAATTAACGTGGCTCGGATTTATCAAATCGACTATTACTATCATTGATTTCTGATCGTCATTTTGTCAAGGCAACTCGCATGCTTTTCTGCCGAACCAGAAAATCATAATAGCCGCTTAATCGTTTCAAGCAGATCTTCCTGTCGCAAAGCCCCTTTCACAATATGGGCATCCGCCCCGGCATCCACCCCCTCTGCCCGCTCTTCCGGGCTATCAAGAGAAGTCACCAGGATCACTGGCAAGTCTTTTGTCTGCAAATTTTTGCGTATAGTTCTCGTAAGCTCGAATCCATCCATACGTGGCATATTCACGTCGGTGACAACAAGCTGGATCGGCTCATTTTGAAGAATATTCCAGGCTTCAAGCCCGTCAGCGGCCTGCTTGGTGCGATACCCGGCTGCCTCCACGATCGACTTGACCAGCGTTCGCGTCGTGAACGAGTCGTCCACACAAAGCACAAGCGGTGGCTCGGCCACTTTGGCTGACTTCCGAACAATCTCGGAACTGCTGGGCGTAGTCCCTCCCTTGCCCATCGAGAAGGCAAGGTTGTGAACAGAGGACGATCGAATCAGATCCGCCACATTCACCACCATGACCACTTCGCCAGTGCCCAGAATGGTGGCACCTGCCACAC
>JBILGL010000550.1:0-3257 GCA_044351075.1 Isosphaeraceae bacterium
GATAATGCAAATGCAATCAGAATAAATGTCAGATGGTTTTCATTTTTGAAAGGCTGATCGGGCCAGTTGATTTGATCAAGGCCTTGAGCGGATCGGCCAAAAAAGAGCCTTGGAAGGCAGTCCATGACAAGTATGCGAGTGTGTTCGATGATTGAATTTGCGTCACGGCTTAATTCAAATTGACTGCCGTAGCTGTTTTCGCCGTCGCCCAGCGAAGTCAGCAGCATGCCAGCCGGGAGCATGGCCGAAAAGGAGAATGCCTGTAAAAGCCTTGTTTTTAATGTAATCGAACGACGGTTTTTCCAGCTTTCAGCGAGACTCGCTGCAAATAAACCGGCCAGGCCCAGCAGAAAGATGGAATCGACCCAGAGGCCAAGGCCGCAGAAAAGGCCAAAGAGAAGCCATGGGCGAATTGAAACGGAGTTAATTGCAATCGTCCAGAAATACCAGGCCCAGGCCATCCAAGCTGCGGCCAGCAGATGCCCACCGGTCACGCGGGCGCTGAGCCAGACTTGCCCGAGCCCGCCAGCGGCCATGGCGATTCCTGCAAAAAAGGCAGGCCATCGACCATTAAATTTTAATGCAATTAAATAGGTGGCGATGATTAAAAGCAAGTTTGCCGCCAGACCGGCAAAGACCAGCGATTTCGGGCCGTCGCCCATCAAGGCAACGGCAGGCAGTGATAAAATCATCGGCGCGGTGCCGATATGTGGCGTGCCGGGGTAGTGCCATCGCCACTGACCTTCTTCGACTAATTGTCGAAGGGTCAGACCGTCCACAGCCAGGTCGCTGTCGAGATGTTTTGCTGCACCGGCCACCATGGGCCAGCGGAGGAAAATGGCAATTGTCAGGCAAATGCAGAGCAGAAGGCTATTGAAGAGCTCCGGGCGACTTTTTTTCAGGTCAGGCGTCGGGAGATTTGGATCGCTCATCAGCTCTGGCATTCTCTCCGCCGATGGGTGGGTGCGTTATTCAGCGCCTGCCATTGCATCCAGTTGCACGAGCGATCGGCCTTGCTCTTTCGCAAGATAGGCGCGGCCTTTTTTGACCAGAATGTGATCCCACGGAAGCACTTCTTCGATGGGCCGGGCGCGGTGGCTGTAGAATTCGATATCCATACCGAGGTCTTCGAAGACGGACCACCAGAGATTGGGCTGAAAGTGTTCCGTCCAGGCATCGAGCCGGGCCCCGCGGCGCCAGGCTTCGAGGAGGGCATCGGCAACGCGGCGGTCGCCTCTGGTGAGGACGCCTTCCAGCAGGCTTCGTTCGATGTCGTGCGACTTGATGGTGACTGACCGCAGCTTGACCTTACTGCGCAGGTATTTATGTGCCCAGCGGAAATAGTCGCGGCTCTGCATTTCGTTCCACTGATAGGGTGTGTGCGGCTTGGGCACGAAATTGGAAACGCTAGCGGTGACTTCGGCATAGCGGCCAGTGACGTCCCTGCCGATGCGGGCGATGGTTTCGGCCATCTCAACAATGCCATCGAGGTCAGCGGTGCGTTCGCCAGGCAGGCCACAGAGGAAATAGAGCTTGACTCGCTTCCAGCCGCGGCGGAAGGCTTCGGCGGCACCTTCATATAAATCTTTGTTATCAATTGGCTTGCGGATTTGCTCGCGCATGTCGTCGCGGGCCACTTCGGGGGCGAGCGTCAGGCCGCTGCGGCGACCTTCCTGCAGCAGGGCAGGGATTCGCTTGAGCGTTTCGGTGATGCGAAGGCTTGGCAGGCTGATCTTTACTCCAAGTGGGGTAAAGACTTCGCTCATCTTTTGCACGAGCTCTTCAAAGTAAGGGTAGTCGCTGGATGAGAGCGAGAGCAGGCTGATTTCGTCGTAACCTGTGTTGTGGTATGACTCTAAAGCAGCCTTGACAATGGTTTCGACGGAGCGGACGCGAAGCGGTCTCTTGATCACGGTTGACTGGCAGAATCGGCATTGCCAGGGGCAGCCACGCATGATTTCGATCGCGATGCGGTCGTGTGCTGTGCCGATATTAGGGACGATGGGGCGGACGGGCAGGGGGATGGCGTCGAGGTCGTCCACCACGCAGGCTTTAATGGCTTCGTGGACGTCGTCGCGGGTGCGGCGGATTTCGACGATTGTGCCATCTTCGCCATAAATGGGTGTGTAAAAACGGGGAACGTAGGCCCATTCGTTGGCGGCAGCGATGCGGGCGAGCTTGTCTTCGCGGGTGAGCCCGGGGGTCGCTTTCATGGCCGTCCACATTTCGGCAACGACGGGCAGGGAGGGTTCGCCGTCGCCGATGATGAAAAGATCGACGAAGGGGGCGATGAGCTCAGGATTCTGGGCACCCGGGCCGCCGGCGATCACGAGGGTGTCGTCGGCAGAGCGATCTTCGGCCAGAAGGGGGATTTGGCCGAGGTCGAGCATGGTCAGAATGTTGGTGTAGCTGACTTCGTATTGGAGCGAGAAGCCGAGGATGTCAAACTGGTTAAGGGGCGTAAAGCTTTCCAGGCCATAGAGTGGCAGGTTGGTATCGCGAAGGGCTTTTTCGAAGTCGGGCAGGGGGGTGAAGGCGCGTTCGGTGGCCCAGCCGGCGGCATTCATGAGGCTGTAGAGCACTTGCATGCCGTGGTGGCTCATGCCGAGTGTGTAAGTGTCGGGGAATGCGAGACATACTGAGCCACGGGCAGAGGCGTGATCAGTCTGGACGCTGTTGAGCTCGCCGCCGAGATATTGAGCAGGGGCCTGAACCCGGGGCAGGACTTGGCGGATGACTGATTCTTTGAGCGAGTGATTCATGGGCGTTCGCAGTATTCTTCTTTTGTTGGGCGTTGATTTTATTCTAACCGCTGGATGGGCATGAGAGAAGCGAAGAATGAGCGGATCTTCTGATTCAGGGCAGAATGACCGTGGGCGGGAAATTTGATGCAAAAAAGTCTCAATCCAATTGAAGCTGTGTGCACTCAGAAAACCGGGTTAAAAATCGCGACTTCAAAGAGCGCAAGCGAGGGGTGTGTTCTGAGAAATATGTCTTATTTCTTATCCCTCACTAGCGTTCATTGAAGTTGCGATTTTTGAGGTATCAGTTTTCTTTGCGCTCCAAAGGAGCTTGCAACGAATAGTTATGGCCTCCGGCCATCGATAAGAATAGGCATTGTAATATTAGGCTCCAGAGGAGCTGGCTATGAATAGTTATGGCCTCCGGCCATCGATAAGAATAGGCATTGTATTATTGGGCTCCAGAGGAGCCGTCTATGAATAGATATGGCCTCCGGCCATCGATAAGAATAGGCA
>JBILGL010000551.1:0-3256 GCA_044351075.1 Isosphaeraceae bacterium
GACAGTCGGGCGGAAAATTGGGCGGGGCGACGCAAAAAATGTCGGTATTGGCGATGGGGCGGGCACCCAGGCCGGTGCCCATTGGGTCGCGAATGACACCGCCGATGCCGGTGTTGGCACCGCCGTAGGGGTCGATCGCCGAAGGGTGATTGTGGGTTTCAACCTTGAAGCAGACGTCGAATTCATCGTCAAACGTGACGACGCCGGCATTGTCTGCAAAGACGCTGACAACCCAGTCGGCCTCAAGCTTGCTCGTGGCGGCGAAGATCGTCTCCTTGAGCAGATTTCGGTAGGACCGGCCCCGACGCTCGACCGAACCTTTGAGCGTTTTGTGGGAGCAGTGTTCGGACCAGGTCTGGGCGATCGTCTCAAGCTCGGCGTCGGTCGGGTTTCGGCCCAGGCCATCAAAATGGTGCTGGATGATCTGCATCTCGGCCAGAGAGAGCGAAAGCTGCCCTTCGCGGCTGGTTTTCATCAGTTCCCCATCGGTCATGCCACGAATCGGCACTTCGATCAGGTGGAATCGGTAATGGCCAGATGGCTGAAGATGGGCGATCGACAAGGCGCCATGCACCGTCATCTCAACCGCTTCATTGACGAGCAATCGCCGCGACAAATCCGCCAGAAAGGCCGATGGGCCATGAATGCGGTATGTGCGTAATGTTCGCACCCGGTGAACTTTATGCCCAAGTGCCCTGAGAATGGTGAGGGCGGTATCGCCGGGTGGGTCGGTTACGCCAGGTTTTGGCAAAACGTGAATCAGATGATCGCCCAGGGCTGGGCCGTGCAGATTCGGCGGGGAATCCTCATGGGCTGCAGTCACGGCATTAATCTCAGCCGATTCAACGACCGGGTCGATCAGCACTTCGACGGCGGCGCGGGCGAGTTCATCGCGGTCGATATCGCCTTCAATCACCAGCCCGCGGGTTTCATGAATGACCCAGGGGCCCGGCAGACCAAGCTCTTCGGCTTCGGTTTGCTTTTGATGATTGACTGTGGACTGCCTTGCGTTACGCGGAACAATTTCGATATGCCAGATCATTTTTTTTCGGAATTATGTCAGGATATTGTCGTTAAGACAGTTACCTTTAATAGGGAAGATACTGAGACAGTTTTGCGAATTACTTACCGGACGGCGATTCGAATGACTTCCGGTGTCTTCGCCCAAGTTCCCACCACTCAACCAACTCTTCTGACGATTCATTTGACAGGATTTCTTTTAAATTTAACAATTCCCTGATGTAGCTATCCAGAGCAATCCCCAGAGTTTTTTTATTGCTGAGTAGTATATCTCGCCATAAGTTCGCATCTGCACCAGCGATGCGCGTCATGTCACGAAATGCGCCTGCTGACAGATGATGAAGATTCGGGCCGACCATTCGCGAAAGTGCCGCCGAAAGGGCATGCGGCAGGTGGCTCGTCAGGGCCAGGGCCTCATCGTGTTGATCGGGAGGCATTTCCGTGACCCGGAAGCCAACCGCCTGCCAGAATTGCCTGACATTTTCCACATTCTCAAGCGGGTTTGCCGGAATTGGCGTGATGATGCAAAGTTTGCCTTGAAAGAGGTTTACACGCGCTGCTTCAACGCCCGATTGCTCAGAGCCGGCGATTGGATGGCCGCCTACAAAGGCTGCGGCAAGCTGGGGGGTGTCAGCAATCTGAGCGAGGATTTCCGATTTTGTGGAGCCGGCATCGGTGATGAGCAGGGCATCGCTGGGGCGATTCGCCCAGGCCAGTCGGGCCTGTTCGGCGATTGTGGAGACGGGCCCGCAGAGAACAATCAGGGCGGCATTGGCCAGAGCCTGCTGCCAATCGGTGGTAAAGCTGTCGATCGCCTGAAGTTCAACGGCTTTTTGCAGTCGTTCGGCATTGCGGCCAAGGCCGATGACTTTGGGGGGCTGTGGAAGAGCTTTGAGGGCCATGCCGATTGAGCCACCGATCAGGCCGACGCCGGCGATGACGATTGATTGGTCGGGGTTGATAAACGGGAGCGATTTTGCGAGAGGTAAAGACACAGGCGGTTGAGATTTGATAGGGGGATGATATTTGATTGAGTTATTGGACAGCGATGATACATTCAGCAATGTTAACAAGTTTGGCTTTGATTGTAGAGATTCTCTCGTCGTGGTGATGCAGAAACCTGAAATAATTGAATCGACTTATGTTTATTAAAAAAAACTCAATGGCGATTTGAAAACTTCCTGAACTGGAGTTGCAGCAAGATCGTTTTGGAATGAGGCTGGAAATGCTGTTGAAAAGATTTCAAATTGACATTAAACCCCGTTCATTCAGAAAACCGGATATTTTTTTCTCTTGGCCGCTTTTGGCCGCAATTCCACGACAGCAGGCTAACCCGAAGCGTAAGCTTAGAAGTTGCGCTTCTTGAATTGTCGTTTTGCCGAAATCCAAAGATACGCTGCGATTTGATCCGTTAAGGAAAATCAATAAAAACGGTGGTTTATATGGCCGGAGGCCATAACTATTCATAGCCGGCTCCTCTGGAGCCCAATAATACAATGCCTATTCTTATCGATGGCCGGAGGCCATAACTATTCATAGCCGGCTCCTCTGGAGCCCAATAATACAATGCCTATTCTTATCGATGGCCGGAGGCCATATCTATTTATAGATGGCTCCTCTGGAGCCCAATAATACAATGCCTATTCTTATCGATGGCCGGAGGCCATAACTATTTATAGATGGCTCCTTTGGAGCTGCAAAGAAAACAGATTCATCTAAATGCGCAACTTCAAAAATAGCGCTTCGGGTTAGCCTTGTTTATAGTAATGTGGACTGGGAAAATTCCCGAAAGTCGTATCAATTCCGGTTTTCTCTCTGATTTGAGTTTAGATGTGAAGGGTGCGAGCGTAAGTCTCGATCTTCATGGCGAGGCTTTTAACTGGCCGATCCACGACCAAGAGGAATTTGAATCCTGATGGCCGTGATTCGGATGCACAATTGGAATAGGTCTGGCCTGTTGCCTTGAACGCGTTGTCGGATTTGATTCAGTAGGCTTCGGCCGCCATTGCGGCATCTCTTCTGAGAGTCTCTTCCAGCGTTTGCTGCCAGGCAAGATTCAGCCGGGTCAGGCGGGAAAGGAGATTTGCCACCGTCTCACGATGGCGGTTGGCCAGCACTGGCTGGCTCATGGGTGGCCGGGCATAAATTCTTCCAAGTGCTGCATGGGCCCGAACTAGGGTGGGGGTCATGCCAAGAGCGTTTTCCAGCATCCTGATGGCTTTTTCGGGTTCTGAAA